>JBDNIX010000081.1:0-4500 GCA_041688045.1 Nitriliruptoraceae bacterium | reverse complement strand
TCCTGGTCGACGGTGGGGTGGCGGGACGGCGACAGCGCGAAGGCGGCCCGCCACAGTCGGTGGGCGTCGGCGTCGGAGTCGCACGCGGCGAACCAGCGGGCCAGGGTGCGGAGATCACCGGCGCGGTCCGAGCGTGACAGGCGCCGCTCGTTGACCTCGGCGATGGCCTGCAGCAGGGCGGGGATCGCGGCGCGGGCTCGGGCGCGGAGCAGCTCGGCCTGAGCGGGGCGCTCACCGTCAGGGAGGAACCAGCCGACCAGTCCGGTCCAGCGAGCCTGCCAGCTCTCACGGGCGGCGGCGCGGTCGTCCGCGCTCGGGTCCAGGGCGTCGGCCAGCTCGCGGTCGGCGGCGATATACAGCAGCCGTTCGATGCCCGGTCCCTCGAGGTCGCGTAGTAGTGCGGCGATGTGGGCCTGGGCGATCACCAGCTCGCCGATGAACCGCTCGAGGTAGTCGAGCAGGGCGTCCTTGTAAGCGAGCAGCGCGTCGAGGTCGATGGCGTGCAGGTCGACGGTCCGTTGCAGGCTGGCGACGAAGATCTGCGCGCGGTCGGTGAGCTCGTCGAAGCGGTCCCACAGCGACCGCAGGGTGAGGTGGACCTTGCCGACATCGAGGTCGGCTTCGAGCTCGAGGTGGTCGCGCAGCTCGTGCAGCAGATCCCGGATATCGCCCAGCGCCGCGGTCTGCAGCTCACCCGAACGGCGGAGGCCCTGCTCGAAGACATCCAGCGCCCGCTCGGTGGCCTCACCCGCGGTCGTCAGACGATAAAGGAAGCGAGCGCGGTAGAACTCCTCGACGGTGGCCACCTCGGCCGTGTCCGGGTCGGCGGACAGGTTCCCCCAATTGACCAGCTGGCGCAGCCCGGCCTCGACCTCCTCGACACCGACGCGGCTCGGCAGGGCCGCCACGACATCGCTGGGACGCAGGTGGAGCACGAAGCGCGCCTTCGCGTCAGCGAAGGCGGTGAGCACCTCGCGGTAGAGGTGGCGCTTGTCCGCAGCGAGATGGGCGAAGGTGCCGTAGTCGGTCTGCACGGGTCTCCGTCTGCTCCAGCGAGGCTCGGACGTGCCTGCCCGTCGGAGGCTAGTGATCCTGTGTGACGTAGCTGCGCGACGCGTACCAGGCGACCCGCAGCATGAGCCTCAGGGACCTGGGCACCGTACGACACCACCAGACCGGCGTACACGCCGGCGCAGAGGGCTTCGATCCGCGTGCCGCGTGCGAAAGCCGGCTTGCCCTTGGCAGCCGCTATGAAAGAAATCGTCGAGATACTTTATTGGGTTGGTGCCGTGGGAATGCGGCGTTCCCATCCTCACGAGGCAGGGAGCACGGTGGATCTCGACGCCTTCACGTCGGATCGGCTGGGGGCCGTCCGGATGACGCTCGACGGCTACCACGCGTTCTTCCCCGCCCCGGTCCCCCACGAGCCCGTACGTGCGCCTCGAGGCGGTGAACTACACCCGGGCCCTGGACCACGCCCTGACCGCGCTCGACCACCTCCCTTGTCGCCTTCGACTGCTGCGTGAGACCCACGCCATCCTCATGTCAGGAGGTTCGCGGCGAGACGATGACCCCGGCGAGTTCCGCCGCAGCCAGAACTGGATCGGCCCACCCGGCTCGACGCTTCAGACCGCGCGGCTCGTTCCCCCTCCCGTAGAGGCGATGAACGATGCTCTCACCGATCTGGAACGCTTCCTGCACGAGGACGAGCAGCCGAACCTCGTAGTCCTGGCCCCCGCCCACTACCAGTTCGAGGCGATCCACCCGTTCCTGGACGGCAACGACCGGATCGGTCGGCTCCTCGTCCCGCTCGCGCTCTGCCAGCGGGGCGTGCTTGAACGTCCGATGCTCTACCTGTCGGCGTACTTCGAGCGTCACCGCAGCCGCTACGACCACCTGCTGCTCGAGACCACCGCGACCGGCGACCCGACCCCCTGGATCACCTTCCTCCTCGACGGTGTCACCCGCCAGTCCCGGGATGCGCAGGAGCGCACGGTCTCGCTGGTCGACCTGCAGCGTGAGATCCGGGACGAACTGCTCGCGGCCAAGGTGACGGACACGACCCTACGCCTGGCCAAATCGCTGCTCGACGGTCCCTACGTCACCGCCAAACGCATCACCCGCCAGTTCCAGGTCACACCACCAACCGCGCAGAAAGCCATCGGCAGCCTCGTCGACCAGGGCATCCTCACCGAGGTGACCGGCCGGAAACGCAACCGCGTCTACCTCCCACCGCGGAACATGGAAGCCGCGTACGGCACCACCGGCGACGACGCGATGGCGGGCGTCGACTGACGTGACCTCGTGGCAGTCCCAATCGGCCAGCACCGAGTCCAGGCAGATCATCCCGTCCGGAACGCGGCCGCACACCGCCCCGAAGTCCAGGTGTTCGAGGTTCTGGTTGGCGAGCTGGAACAGCCCGCGCGACAGTTCGATGATCTCGCCGACATCACGAAGTGCGTACAGGTCTCGCCACGACACCCCCGCGGCTACGGCTTCTCCAGATCGGAACACCGGCCCGACGTGCCGCAGCACATCGAGAACGCTCGTCGCCACCATGAATGAGATCCCCCAACAGTCGGCACGCATCATGAAGGAATTCATACGCCGGCCCGGTGTCCTTGGGCGGCGGCCTCGCGGACCACCCCCCGGGCACGAGTCCTTCCTGGTTGCTCGTCGGCGAGTGCAGCCCGTGCCAATGCGACCCAGCCGGTGGTGACCGTGCCGGGCCAGCCGCCATGCCGGTCACGCTCGAACGCCCCGACCCGGCGCAACAGATGGACGTCGTCGGCGATCAGGCCGGTGGTGCGCGACGGTCGACCGCCGACGAGGGAGGCTCACGTGCAGCACCGACTGCCCTTGTTATCATGAGTACTCAACAAGTAACACAAGGAGCGCGGTACATGGCCGAGAGCACGTTCACGTTCCGGGTCGATGATGAACTCAAAGCCGCCTTTGCCGAGGTCGCAGCGACCCAGGAGCGAACGGCAGCACAGCTCTTGCGTGTGCTCATGAAGGATGCCGTGCACCGCGACCGCGAACTCCGAGAACATGACCACTGGTTCCGCGGCGAGATCACGCACGCTCTCAGCGAAGCCGACGACCCTGCCGCGCCACGGCTGGCTCACGAGTCGGTGCGCTCGAGCTGGCAGCAGCAACGCGCGGCCTTGGAAGGGCGGATAGGCGGACGTACGGCGTGAGGATCGAGTGGCTCCCCGAAGCCGCCAGCAACCTGACCGCGCAGCTCGACTGGATCGCCGAGCGTGATCCGTGGGCCGCGATCGACGTCGGCGACGCCATCCATGACGCGATCGCACGACTCGCCGACCATCCCGCGTTGGGACGGCCCGGACGCGTGGTGGCTACCCGGGAACTCAGGGTTGCCGGAACGCCTTACGTCGTCGTCTCCCGGGTCGAACCAACCGCTGTGGTGGTGCTGCGCATACTCCACGGAGCACAGCGCTGGCCACCCGCGTGACTCGGGGTGGGCCTGCTGGCCGCCATCGAACGCAGGGCCGAGATCGCCAGCGACCTCCTCGAGCGTGGTCGCGCTCACCTCCGCCCGAGCACTGCTCACCAGTCAGGGTCCCGGTCGAGAAGGCCGTCACGTCGAGTCGTCGTCGACGTGGTTGGTCGCCCACGAGCGCGCGATCAGCTCCTCGAGCACATCACGGTCGATGTCGTCGAGCCGCTTGACGTACAGGCAGCCCTTGCCGGTGGTGTGCTTGCCGAGCCGCTCGAGCAGATCATCGTTGCTGCCGTAGTAGGTCAGCCCGTAGATCGTCAGCGCCGCCTTCCTCGGTGACAGCCCGACCGCGAACCAGTCCCGTTCCTTGCCGTCCGAGATGGTGTAGGGCTGGTGCCCGAACCCGATGATGGAGCCGCCCCACATCGTGGGCTCCGCACCGGTCACTCGACGTATCGTGTCGAGCACTTCCCAGGTATCCGCCCGGCGACGCTCGTCCGCGACGCTGTCGAGGAACGCCTCGACGTCGGCGCTCGTCGGTCGGGTCTTGCGGTCACCGTGATCAGCCATGCGTCCCTCCCGGATCCTGTCCCTCGACACTACGGCAACCGCCGCCGAGCTTTCGCGGCGAGGTACGTCGTCATGCCCTCGCCTCCGCGTAGACCAGCGGGACCGAGGCGGCCGGTCGGGCGCGATCCACGCGCCTTCGCTCCTCGAGGTCGCGGCGGTCTCGCGCGCGCCGCTCGATGCGAGCGCCGAGATCATCCAGCTCATCGAGGATCGCGGCGACACCCCATACCTGATCTCGTTTCCGGTTCGTCAAGGGGCGCAGGATCCCCGCGTCGCTCAGCCGGACAATCGCGGTGTACGTGCCCGAGGTGGGCCGCCGATGTCGTCGTGTGCGTCCTCGGCAGTGAACGCGGGCAGGTCCGGCAGTCGCGTGAGCAGCCGGTCGGTGGCACTACCTCGTCGTACCCGTCCGACCGCCTCACGCCACAAGCCGGGCAACTCGACGACACGATCGGCCGTCACCC
>JBDNIX010000080.1:0-2587 GCA_041688045.1 Nitriliruptoraceae bacterium | reverse complement strand
GGTCCCAGTCGATGTAGCCGGGATTTCTCTAGGCTTTCTGGGGTTGTCGGGTCATGGGCTGTGAGGGAGGGGTTCGGGGGAAGACGATCGTGTGGGCGCTGACGCTGGACTTCTACGGTTTCAGGTCGTGTCCGGTGAGGTTGGAGGCGGGGAGCTGGCCGCGTTCGGGGACGTGCACGAGCGGGCGCGGCGGATCGGGGCACGGCAGCGGCCACCTGGTCGACGGTCGGCTCGTCGGGGAGCGGTGGAGAGGCGGTCGGGTCGTGCCGGTGCTGACGTCCAGACGACTGCGGCGCGGTCGAACCGGCTAGTTACGTTGGTGTAACTTCCCCCGCCGAAGGCGTGGAAGAGCCGGACATGACGGAGGGCTTGGGTGGGAGATGGTCGCTGGACGGTGGACTTCTACGACTTCACGGTCGGGTCCGGTGAGGTCGGAGACGGGGAGCTGGCCGGGCTCGGGGACGTGCACGAGCGGGCGTGGCGGAACGGGGCACGGCAGGGCACGCCGGTGCTGGTGCACACGGCCGGGCGGGTGGACGCCCGGGTCAACGTGTTCTTCCGCAGCGGGACGATGACGGCGGCGCGGCCGACCACGTGGCGGCGGTACGCGTTCGCGCTGGTGGTGTGGCTGAACTTTCTGGAGGTGTTCGGCCGTGGCTGGGAGGAGGCGACCGCGGGGGACGTCGAGGCGTTCAAGGATTGGCGGCTGACCGATACCGGTAACGGGGGCCGGGTGGCGCCGACCAGCTTCGACACCGACCGGGCCGCGCTGAACTGCTTCTACCGCTGGGCGGCGGTGCGCTACGCGACCTCGAACCCGGTGCCGTCCGCGGTGGCGGCGGCGCGGTGGCCGGTCGAGGGCGCTGCTGCGGCGGGAGTGCCGGGCCCGGCAAGGGGCCGGGACGGGCTGCGTCCGGCGCAGGCTCGGCGGCGACAGGTGAAGTGGATGCTGCGGCCAGCGTTCGAGCAGTGGCGTGACGTGGGCCTGCGCGGCTACGGCTTCGACGGGCTGCGCCGGGCGGGGTGGCGGGGCGGGGGGTGCGAGGACCGGGATGCCGCGTTCGTCGACGGGCTGTATGGGACCGGGCTGCGCCTCACCGAGTGGGCGAGTGTGCTCGACGTCGAGCTGCCGGAGGGCGACGGTCGCGGGTTCGGGCGGGCGTGGCTGGCCGCGGCGTGCGCCAAGGGCGGCAGGGCGGGCCGGGTCTACCGGATTCCTCGCGGGGTGTTGGCCTCGCTGGCCGGTTACGTGGACCCGGTCGAGGGGTCGCGGCCGGTGGCGGTCGGGCGGGCGCAGGCGGCGGGCCGCTACGAGCGGCTGCACGGGGTACGGATCGTCACCGGCTACAACCCGCGGTCCAGGATCCTGGGCGTGGAGGGCGCGGCAGGGGTGTCGGTGGACGTGCTCGGCCCCGATGAGCGGCGCCGGTTGTTCCGCCGCACGTCGGCAGGCCTGGAGCCGCTGTGGTTGTGGCTGGGTCCCGACGGTATGCCGAAGAAGCCGCACGGTTGGGAGGACACCTTCGCTGCGGCCAACGCTCGGGTCGCCGCCGCGTGGCAGGCCGCCGCCTCCCGGGCCGGCGAAGGCTGCCCGCTGTGGGCCCGCCCGCACATGCTGCGGCACTCGTTCTGCCTGAAGTGGTTCTCGATCCTGTCGGTGGTGTGGGAGCGGCGCATCGACGGCTTCACCGACTCCGAGCTTAAGGATCTGCGCTACCAGTTCGGCGACATCTGGTTCCAGCTGGCCACCCTGATGGGCCACGCGGACCCGGCCGTCACCCGCGACATCTACCTGGAGCCGTTCGCCGGTTTGCAGGTGGACTACCTGATGGCGCTGCTGGACGAGGACGAGCAGGCCGGCCTGGACGTGTTGGTGCGGGCGGTGGCGGCCGAGGGCGCCGGCCGGGTCGTGGCCGCTGCGGATCCGTCTGCTTGGGCGCCGGGGATGGATGCGGGGAGGGATCGGTGAGCGGCCGGGGTGGCCGCCGGGCGAGCGTGCCCGAAGGGGGGTGGCGGCCGGTCGAGCGTGTCGAGGGGCCCGATGGGACGCTGGTGCGGTTCGTTGAGGAGCGCACTGGCCGGCAGAAGGTGTTCGACTTCTCCGGGTTGCCGGTCACGGCGGGGATGGGGCAGTGGCTGGCTCGGGTGTTCGCACGCCGCACCGGGCCTCGTTCGGGGATCAAGCGCGCGGGCAGTGCGGCCAACTGCTTTGTGATGTTGCGGGCGTTCGCGGAGTCGGTGGCCGAGGCGGAGCCGACGATCTGCGGCCCGCACGAGCTGACAGCCGCGCACGTCGTGGCGTTCCGTCTCGCCCACGTGGGCACGCCGGGCGGGGCCGAACGCGTGATCCGGCTGCGGTCCGTGCTGCGCGACGACCCGGAGCTGCCCGAGCCGGTGCGCACCGCGTTGCTGGCGCGCCCGCCTCGCCGCCCGCCGACCACCAGGCCCCCCACCTACGACGAGCAGCAGTGGCGGCTGATCATGACCGCATTGCGCTCGGATGTGGGTCGGGCCCGCGAGCGGATCCGCGGCGGCCGGCAGCTGCTGGCCGACCACCGGGCGGGCCGGCTTGCTGCCGGAGGCAGCG
>JBDNIX010000079.1:0-5118 GCA_041688045.1 Nitriliruptoraceae bacterium | reverse complement strand
GGCGCGGCATCCGCCTGCGTGATCTGCTCGATGAAGCCGGTGTCCAGTCGGACGCTGACCAGATCGTGGGTCGCTCCGTGGATGGCTACACCTGCGGCTTCCCCGTGGAAGCGGCCTACGATCGCGAGGCCATGCTGGTCGTCGGGATGAACGGTGAACCGCTCCCGCTCGAGCACGGCTTCCCGGTCCGGCTGATCACCCCCGGCATCTACGGCTACGTCGGCGCGACGAAGTGGCTGGGCGAGATCGAGCTGACCACCTTCGACGCCTTTGACCAGTACTGGGTACCGCGGGGCTACGACGCCCAGGCACCGATCAAGACCATGTCTCGGATCGACACGCCGAGCGCACTGGCTTCACTCGATCCCGGTCAACAGATGATCGCAGGTGTCGCCTGGGCCCAGACCCGCGGCGTCGATGCCGTCGAGGTCCAGATCGACGACGGCGACTGGGAGCAAGCGATCCTGTCCCGCGCCGTCAACGACGTCACGTGGGTGCAGTGGCGCCTCGCCTGGGAGGCGGAACCGGGGCGCCACCAGATCCGGGTACGGGCCACCGACGGCACGGGCGAGACCCAAACCGGCGAGCGAGCCTCGATCACGCCAAACGGCGTTTCCGGGCGCCACTCGCTGCCGGTGACCGTCCGCGACGCCTGACCGGCGACGACGCGCCGGCCGGAAGTCGAACGACCAGGTAGGCGGCCAGCGTCCCAACGGCCCGATCCGTCCAAACCCGCGCAGCGGGCGCAGCGAACTCTCCATGACCCGGCGCCAACGATATCGGTCGTACGACCGCTGTACGAGAGTTGCTCGCAACACGCGACCGACGCCGACATCGCCGGGTCCACCAGGCCGACGGGCTCTCCCGCGGCCCACCCCATCACAAGGAGCACCACCGTGCGAAGCAATCGCCGAAGCATCAGACTGGCCGCCGTGGCCGCCTCTGCCGCCCTCATCCTGGCAGCCTGTGGCGACGACGCCGCTGACACGGACGTTGCCGAAGACCCGATCGTGGAAGACGACGCGGTCGAGGACGAGGAGACGGACGACGAAACCCTGGAAGATGAGGAGGTGGCCGAAGACATGGAAGCCGACCTCACCGCCGCCAACCTCGGCGAAGCATGCGGGCTGATCCCTGCGGACGGCGCCGGTTCGGCCGAAGGCATGTCCCAGGACCCGGTCGCGACCGCTGCGTCCAACAACCCGCTGCTGACCACGCTCGTCGACCTCGTCGGTCAGGCCGAGCTCGTGGACACGCTCAACGGCCTCGATGGCGCAACGGTCTTCGCCCCGACCGATGACGCGTTCACCGCGTTGCAGGAGAGCGACCCGGAGCTGTTCGAAACCGTCACGAACGACCCAGACCTTCTCGCCACCGTCCTGACCTACCACGTGGTCGCCGACGCTGAACTCAACGCCGCCGACCTACTCGAGGCCGGCTCGGCGACGACCGTCGCCGAGCAGGACCTGACCGTCGTCGAAGGCGGCGTCGAAGGCATCCAGGTGGAGACCACCGGCGGCAACACCGCCGACGTGATCTGCGGCAACGTCGCGACCGCGAACGCCACCGTCCACGTCATCGACGCCGTGCTCCTGCCCGACGTCGGCTGACCCAGCCCGCACCCGGTATGACCGGATCGCAGCATCGACAGGGCCCCACCGACCGGCGGGGCCCTGTCGCGTGCACAAGCCCGCGCGGCCGGCGGAGGCTCGCTCTTCAGACGTCGTTGCGCGGTGGATGACGTGGGATGGTGCCGTCGGACTCGCGCCACGACGACAACCGGCAACCGACTCGACCTACCCGGCGAATTTCTCGCACCCGACGACCGACCGGGTTCGTCCTCGACGACGCTGTCTGAGCGACCTCCGGACACAACGAAGCCCCCGCCGATCATGATCGGCGGGGGCTCGCTCTTCAGGCGTCGTTGCGCGTGATTGACGTGAGATGGTGCTGGACGGGACCCGTTCCACGACACCCTTTACGGTGGCGTGGCGGTCGCCCATCCCCATCGGACGGCCCTTTGGTGGCCGGACCGACGGTGCGATCCATCACACGAGCTTTTCACGAATGATGGGGCATTCTTTGAACGAACACCCCGGAGTGGAGCTGCCGGGAGTCGAACCCGGGTCCCGCGATCCCGTTGCTCGGGGCTCTACGTGCGTAGGTTTCGGATGAGCTCGGATGCGGTGCTCCGAAACCAGGCAGCTTCCGCATCCATACCACCGTTTGATTTCCCCCTATGCCCGGCGGTCAGTGCCTTCGGGGTTGAGCCTCGTGATGACGATCACGACCCTCTTACGAGGCGTCAGAGGCGGATCGTCGCAGGTTATTAAGCTGCGAGTGCCACGTCCTTGACGGACATGTTGCTGTTGGCATTTAGTGGTTCTCGCGTGTGATTATCGAGGTCGCGCGAGCACCCTCGGCACGCTCCCATGGCTACGGCTCGACCACGGTCGAAACCGAGTCAGCCCCAGGCTGGTGCGCAACGACGCTGTGAAGTTCTCAAGGTTCCGACCCCGCGAAGCCTTGTGTGTGCTTGCCGAGGTCGGCCGGTCAGTGTAGCGAACAAGTGCGGTCTCGCTACCCCGGTCGTCGACCCGTCAACGTCGCTGCTTGAGCGCGCGATCGATCTCCCGCTTCGCATCCCGGGCCTTTTCGGTCTGGCGCTTATCGGCCACGTTCTTGCCCTTACCGAGTGCGAACTCGAGCTTCACCCGCCCGTTCCGCAGATACAGGCGCGTCGGCACCAGCGTCGCGCCCTTGGTGGCCACGGCGCGCGCGGCTTCATCGATCTCGCGCTTGTGCAGGAGCAGCTTGCGGGGGCGCGTCGGGTTGTGGTTGTTGCGGTTGCCGTACTCGTATTCCGGGATGTGCGCCTGCATCAACCAGGCCTCGCCGGCGTCGTCGACCTTGACCCAGGCCTCAGCCAGCGATCCCTTGCCACCACGGAGCGACTTGACCTCGGTGCCGGACAGCACGAGGCCAGCCTCGTACCGATCGTCGAGGAAGTAGTCGTGGCGAGCGCGACGGTTGCTGACGATGAGCTTGGTGCCGTCGCCGCCGGATCCCTTGGCAGCCATAGCCCGCGAGCGTAGCGGCCGTCCCGTACCACCTCGGCGCGGAGGCAGGCCGGTGCTCGCTCCGGATGCCGCCCTAGCAGGTGATGAAGCCACACGGGTTGGTGGGTGTCCCGGCCTGCCGGGTTTCGAAGTGCAGATGGGGGCCGTAGCTGTTGCCGGAATTGCCAACCCCACCGATGCCCTGGCCCGCGGACACGCTCCGGCCGACCGCAACCCCGACGGACGACAGGTGGGCGTAGATCGTGGCCATCCCACCAGGATGCGAGACCGTGACGTAGTTCCCGAACCCGCCACCGCAACCCCAGGAGCTCGTCGGGTGACAGGCGGTCACCACGGACACGACCGTTCCCGCCTGGGAGGCGACGACCGTGGAGCCGACCCCACCCGCGAGGTCCACGCCGTTGTGGTTGCGACCCCATCGGGGGCCGTAGGACGACGTCAGGCGTCCGCTCGTCGGGCGCGTCCATCCACCGCTGGAGACTGCCGGGGCATCGGACCCACCGCCGACGTTCTGCCCCGCGGCCCGGCGCTCCTCCTCGGCCTTGCGTGCCGCCTCTTCGGCGCGCTGACGTTCGAGCTCCTGCTGCCGGGCGATTTCCGCCAACTGCGATTCGATGCGGGACGACTCCTCGTCCAGACCGGCGAGGTGACCTTCCATCGCCGCCCGATCCGTCCGCAGTTGCTCGAGTGCTTCGGCCCGTTCCTCGCGTTGTCGGCGGACCTCGTCGGTGGCCTGGGCCTGCTCGTCGGCGGCGCGTTCCGCTGCGGCGGTGGTGGCGGCGGCATCGTCGGCCTGACGTTCTGCCTCGATGCGCAGGGCCTGAGCTTCGGCCCGTTGTCGCTCGACCTGCGCAACCAGGTCCTCGACCTGCTCGACCAGGACACGATCGCCGTCCAGGACATGCGACACGTAGGTCGTGGTGTTGAGGAAGTCGGTCAATTCCTTGTGGCCGGTCAGGGCGTCGGCGAACGACACCTGCCCGTACATGTAGGCGGACCGGATCCGGGCGTTGAGTTGGCCTCGTTTGTCGTCGTGTTCGCCCTCGACCACACGCAAGTCGTGCTGCACGTCCTGCAGCCGACTTCGTGCGTCATCGGCGTCGTCGCGAGCCGCGTCACGGCGGGCTACTGCCTCATCGAGCGCCGCCTGCAGCGCGACCAGATCGGCTTCAGCCTGGTCCAACGCCGCGTCGATATCTGCCAGCCGCTGACGCGCGTCGGTCTCGCGGACGCGAGTATCCTCAAACTCCTCGACGACGGCCTCGCGTTCGTCGCGGGTGTCCTCGAGCTGCTCTTCGAGGTGCGCATCCTGCGCAACGGCGGCTGCCGGCAGGAGGGTGAGGACGGCGATCACGCTCACCAGTCGGGTCACGCGACGCACCAGGAACACCTCACGACCGACGTTGTCGACCTTCGTGGGACGACGGTAACAATGGACTCTGCCTGCCACAACCACCACATCGGCGTGCAGGCGGGGCCACCCTGATCCTCGGCAACGCGGTCCGACACCTTGACGTCAGGACTCCTGGAAGAACCACAGGGCGACGACCGAGGAGAAGGCCGCGATCCCGAAGCCGGACGCCAGCAGCACCGGGCCGGCAGCGATCACTTCGCTCAGGCCGATGAACGGCATCAGCAGCACCTGGGCGGACAACCCCTCGGTGACGCGGGGAACCACGGCGTACAGCAGCCCCCACGACACCAAGGCACCGAGCAGACCGGTGATCACCGCCTCGAGGAAGAACGGCAGCCGGATATACCAGTTGCTGGCGCCGACCAGTTTCATGATCGAGGTCTGTTCACGTCGGGCGAAGGCCGACATCAGGATGGTGTTGCCGATCAGCAGCGCGGCGGCTGCCAGCTGGATCAGTGCGACGGCCAACGCACCGTTGCGCACAATGCGGGTGAAGTTGAGGAACTGGGTCAGGACCTCGCGTTGGTCGATGATGTCCTCGACCCCGGGGTAGGCCTCGAACTGCTGCGAGATGACGAGGAACTCGTCCGGATCGACGAGGCTGACCCGGAACGATGCCGGGAG
>JBDNIX010000439.1:0-7267 GCA_041688045.1 Nitriliruptoraceae bacterium | reverse complement strand
CGTCGTGTGCGTCCTCGGCAGTGAACGCGGGCAGGTCCGGCAGTCGCGTGAGCAGCCGGTCGGTGGCACTACCTCGTCGTACCCGTCCGACCGCCTCACGCCACAAGCCGGGCAACTCGACGACACGATCGGCCGTCACCCGGGCCTCGGACGCCGCAACGAGTGCCGCCGTGCTGAACGCCGACACGAACGGTTCGACCTGGCCGGCTCGGTACACGTCGAGCAGGTCGAAGTACCGGTCACGGTGGGCGACGAGAACGGATGCGACCGGGACGATCACCCGGCGTGTGGTACCGCGGCGTCGCAGGACCGTGTTGATCGCCGTGCGACCGATCCGGCCGTTGCCGTCGGTGAAGGGGTGGATCGATTCGAACTGCGCGTGGGCGATCGCCGCCTGCGCCAGCACGGGGAGATCGTCGGGTTTCGCGAACGCGACCAGGTCGCGCATGTGATCGGCGACGCTGTCAGGCGGGCGCGGCCCGTACAGCGCATCGCGCGGCGAGTGATCGCTGCCACCGGTCCAGTTCTTTCTGTCGCGGAACCGCCCGGCGTACGTGCGTTCCACCGTATCGTCCTGCATCAGCGAGCGGTGCGCATCGAGCATCGCCTCGATGCGCAGCCGCGAGCCGTCGTCGACGGAAGCGATGAGCGCGGCGATCGCCGAGGTCGCAGCAGCCATCGCAGTCGCGGCCGCGTTCGACCGGTCACCATGCAGGGCCCGTGCATAGTGGTCGGTACTGCCTTCGACCCGCTCGATCTTCGAGGAGGCAACCGACTCGGTCCACGGCAGGACCGTGCCAAGCGAGTGCAGTTCAGCGCGTCGTTCGTGATCGAGCGCCACGACCTCCCGGGCCGCCGCCTCCGTGGTCGCGATCACGTCGCTGCCGAAGTAGACATCGACCTCGGCGATGGACGGCGGCAACGCGACCGTGACCTCGCGGAGCATCCGGTCCACGCGGGATCCACTGCGATGATCCCGGGACCACGGCACACCGTGAGCAGGCCAATCGCCAAGGCCGTGCGCGCTCTCGCTCATGACTCCTCGAACCACCGCTACACCATTCCGATTTGCTATCACGAACTCGGAATAGCACCCGTGGTGTTCCGAGTTGCCGCCATAGCGCAGCCACATCGACTTGCCGGCCCTCGCCCCATCTATGGGACTCCACCGTCCAGCCCGGCAAACGACAGCCACCCCACATCACCGAACCAGACCGCGCCAGCGGTGCGGTTCGCTGTGCCGCTGCAGGTCCTCGACCGTCCACTCGACCTCATCGCGAAGCGCGGAGCAGACCCGCCACATCCGTCCGGTCACTACCCCACAACCCGAGCGGCTTGGCCCGACAGCCCCCATCACCGGGTGACGGTGGTAGCGGCCGACCCGCTCCGCAGTCCACGTTCTTCGCGGGCCGGAGCGCAGCGGAAGCGCCGATCCGCACATAGCTGCCCATCGACGCAGGCCGATTCGCCGAAGGTTCACACCCGCTCGGTGGCCCCCTGATGGGGATGATGGGGCTGCGATGCTGGGACGGTTTCGCTCTCGCGTCCTGGCTGCCGAACCGCTGGCCGTCGAAAAGCCGACGGACTAAACGCGGCGCCGCAGCCTCGGGATGGCTGGTGCGGAGGCATCCCGGACGCGCCCAACGGTCAGGGTCCGTAACCCCGAGTTCGGTGATCAGGTTGGTTCAGAAGACTGCTGCCCGCCCCGGAGACAAGCATCGCCCCAAGCGCGGTCAGCTCGTCTGGTTGCCGCCGTGCCGCGGCACGGTGAGCCCCCGTTCGTATGCGAGGATGACCGCTTGGACCCGGTCGCGGACGTCCAGTTTGGCGAAGACGTTGTCCACGAGGGACTTCACCGTGGCCGGGCTGATGACGAACGTCTCTGCGGTCTCATTATTGGATCTGCCGACTGCGATTTGCTGGAGAATCTCGGTTTCGCGATGCGTGAGTTCGGGGAAGCCGCTTGCGGGTGGAATCGGCCGCCGCAGATAGTCCCCGATGAGTCGGCGGGTCAGACCGGGAGCGAGAAGCGCGTGACCTTCGTGGATGATCTCGATGGCGCGGATGAGATCGGCCGGTGGCGCCGACTTGAGCATGAAGCCGCTGGCACCGGCGCGCAGGGCGGCGTAGACGTACTCGTCCTCGTCGAAGGTCGTCAGCATGAGTACGCGCGCGTCCGCCCCGCCCTGCCCGGCGAGTTGCTCCGTCGCCTCGATCCCATCGAGCACCGGCATCCGGATATCCATGAGCACCACGTCCGGACGCCGCTCCGCCGCGAGCTGGAGCGCCTCACGGCCGTTGGCGGCTTCGCCCACGACCTGCACGTGGTCCTGGGCGTCCACCATCATCCGCAGACCACCACGGACCAGCGCCTGGTCGTCACAGATCAGCACCCGTATCACGAGCCGCTCGACATGTGCACGGGGAAGCGCGCGTGGACGCGGAACCCGCCCTCGGAGCGCGGACCGGCCTCGAGTCGGCCGTTGAGGAGTTCGGTCCGCACGATCTGCTCGGCCCCGCCCGCTTGCACCACCATGAGGCTGAGGCTGTGGGCGACGATGTCATGGAGTTCCCGAGCGATGCGGCGTCGCTCGGCTTCGGTGGCGAGCCGGGCACGCTCCTCGCTGGCAGCCGCCAGATCGTCGGCTCGGAGCTTGTGCGCATGGCTCTCGTGGGAACGGGCACGCACCAACCGACCAACGGCCCAAGCGCCTCCGAGCACCAGCGCCGCGAAGCCGAGGTCGGCGGCTGCGGACTCGGAATCGATCACCACCGTGAGTCCTGCCGAGGCCATCGCGACCACCAAACCACCAGCGGCACGGGTCCTTGGCGCGTGCGCGCCAAGGCTGAAGCAGGCAACCAGCACGGCTGCCATCGCAGACAGCTGGGCGTTGTCGGGAATGCCGAGCAGCGTCTGCGTCGTGAAGGACCCGACCACGACGACCGCCACGATCAACGGGAGTCGTCGGCGCCACAGCAGCGGGACGGTCATCGCGATCGCGGCCGGCACCGCGATCGAACGCGGAAGCTGAGGAAGGCTGGATCTGACCGAGATCCCCGCCACATCCGGCCGGCCGAACCGGTTGAAGATCCAGGGTCATCCGCTCATGTGCACCCGCCTCGGACCTCGGTCTCCTCCACGTGCTTGTCCGCACAGTGAGCACTATGCGCTGGTCCGACCACCTGGCCGACCCGCCCGCAATCACGGTCTCGGGGTGCGACACGAGGTCGCACGAGTTGAGTGGATACATCGATTGGAGGTCGATATGTCTATCGAAGGTGTAGTCCAGGCCCGTGCCCGATGGCCTGTCCCCAGCCTGACGTACGTGAAGCCCCGCCGATGGGAAGCGACAGGTGGGTCCCAGGGACAGGCCGCTGTGAAGCGACAGGCGCTGGCCGGAAACTCAAAGCCCGCCAGGAGAGCACCGCCGTCCTCGGGGTAGAGAGGGCACCCACCCCGGTCGTAGCTCGCTCGTGCGGAACGTGGAAACCCGGTTGGGGTCCGGACCCGCCGATGGTGTGACCGGTAACCCGACCGTAAGGAAGAGCCAACTCCTTGAGCGGGCACAGGATGACCCTGAAGCGAATCCCGGTGCGCCGAAAGGCGACAGGAAACCGAAGACCAGGCAGCACGCCGGCCTCCACCGGCGCAGTCTCGGACAACTGGCCGGATACGGGCTTGTGCCCGACCCGAGAGGGTGCCGACAGGGTCAGGTGAGCCAGATGGCGAGATCGGTGACACGTCAGAACCCGAGGACAAGTTGGACGCCGCTTCGGCGGCGAACGGACCGAGGGCAGTCGCAAGATGGATGACGCCAAGCCGACCAACCTGACCGGGTAGCGATAGGGGGCGTTCTAGCTAGCTGCCGCAACGCCAACACCCGCACGGCCTACCTCCAGCAGTTGCACGGCTGGTTCGCGTGGTGCACCGCCCACCAGCTCGACCCACTGAGCGTCAAGCGCACCCACGTCGAGCTCTACCTGCGCTGGTTCGAACGGCAGGTCGCCTCCATCAACACCGTCTGCCACGGCATCTCCGTGCTCGCGTCGTTCTACCGCTGGCTCGTCCAGACCGGACCGCTCGACACCACCCCCATCGCCGCGGTCCGGCGTCCCTCGCGTGACGAAACCTCCCGGCAGACCCGTCTCACCCGCCACGAGCTCTCCGCGTAGAAGATCCGGGCGTTTCCTACCGGCTCGCCGCCGTTGATGGTGGCCGCGCCGTGGGTACCGTGTGCGCAGGCCCTACGTCAGTGGGCGCCCCGGACGAGATGTGCGCCGTACCCGGTCTGCGAAGACGACGCACCCCTCCGGAGGTGCGTGATGGAGTTGACGTTCGAGGCCGGCGACTGGTGGTCCTACTTCCTGGTGTTCGTGGCCGCGGCCACGCCAGTCCTCGAAGTCCTCGTGGTCATCCCCGCGGGGATGCTCGCGGGGATGTCTCCGGTACCGACCGCGCTCGTCGCCGTCGCCGGCAACCTGAGTACGGTCGTGCTGGTCGCCGTCGCCGGCGACAGGATCCTCGGCTGGTGGCGCCGGCGACGACCCGAAAGAGACCGTCAGATGAGCCCCCGGTCACACCGCGCCAGGGCGCTCGCGCAACGCTGGGGCGTACCGGGCTTGGCACTCCTCGCGCCGATCACCACGGGGACGCACGTCGCCACAGTGGCCGCTCTCGCGACCGGCAGCGACACCCGGCGGGTGCTGCGATGGATGGCTGGGGGGCTCGTCGTCTGGGCGGCTGCCATCGCGACCGTCACCGCGGCCGGTATCGATGTCTTCGCCTGATGCCGCGGCCGGATGACGGGCAGCCCGGCACTGCCACCTCGAACCGAGCGACAGCCGCCGCCGGAGCATGCGACCCCTGGCCTTGCGCCCGCGAGTGAGTGCTGTCCGCCTAACGGGGCCACGTACGTACTCGTCTCAACGCTGTGTGGGCCGAGACATGGCCTCGCATGGCTCTACTGATCCGCAAGAAGCGGCCGGTGATTGCTCGACCATAGGGCCGGAGGACTCCCACGGTCTCACCTGTCGACTCTGCCAGCGGCAGTCCTTCTCGGACAGACTTGCGGTGACTTCCCTCGTGCACTGATGCTCGGCTATCGCGGGCCGTGCTCTCGGGTCCAGTGTCGGCGGGGGCAGCATCCACCGTTCTTTCCGCATGAGGAGTGGCCGTGCGCACGCCCGATGTTCGTGCCGCCCTCACCTCGGCACCGTTGTCCGCGACCCTGATCGTGATCAACATCGCGGTCTTCGTTGCCGTGAACGTCGCAGGCCGCCTGCTCGACGTCCTTGCCCTCCCGCCAACCTGGGCAGGGGTCGCCGGACTGGCAGGCTCCTTCGCGTTCGTCGCGACGGCCGCCCTGACCGGGTTCAATGAGCTATCCGTGGGAGGGTCAGCGGCGTTCCTCGGTCTCCTCGGTGCGCTCGCGACGTCGCCGCGAAGCAGCTGGGGGGCCCGGCTGCAGATCGACAAGGTCGTGGTTGTCGTGGTGCTGATCCAGCTGGTCGCGCCGGTCTTGGACATCGGCGACTGGGTGAGCAGTGCCGCACACACCACGGGACTGGCCGTGGGTGGGGTCTACGGCTACCTGCTGCGATCACGGCGGGCTACCCAACGTCGAAAGGTGTCCGTCTCGGGCCGCTGAGCCCGTGCGCACTCGTCAGCTCGACGAACCGGAGGAGAAGGTGGAGATCGCCGAGGCGCAGCGCGATGTCCGTCAGGTCTATGCCGGCGGCTCCTACGGGCAGGTCGTGTCCGCAGTGGTCTGGCTCGCTGCAGCGGTCGTCGCGACCGTCTCGTCACCGACCGCCGCGATGCTGACCTTGCTCCTTGGAGGCATGTTGATCTTCCCCGCCACGTCCCTGGCGCTGCGTTTGCGAGGGGGACCGACGGCGCTGCCGGTCGGCCATCCGATGAACGCCTTGGCGATCCAGATCGCGTTCACCGTTCCGCTCGGGTTGCTCGTCGCCGCAGCAGCGGCGGGCTACCGGATGTCCTGGTTCTTCCCCGCTGCCATGGTCATCGTCGGTGCGCACTACCTGCCGTTCACCTTCCTGTACGGCATGGGGCTGTTCGCCGTGCTCGCAGGCATGCTGAGCTTCGGGGGCATCGCACTCGCGCTGTGGGTGGACGGGCCGTTCAGCCTTGGGGCCTGGATCACCGGCGTGCTGCTGCTCGTCTTCGTCGTCCTGTTGCGACGGTCGGCAGCGAGCATCGACCGCCTCGATGCCGGAGTGCCCGGCCGCAGATGAAGCGCTGAAGCAACCGCGGCCCGTTTTTGGCTGGCGGGGGTGGCCCAGAGCACCGTTCAGGGCCCCATCACGAGCCGCTCACATCGACCACGCCGCGGCGACGTCCCCGAACCGGCGGTGGCTGGTGCGCTCAGGCAAGCTCGACGCGCCCTCCATCCCCGCGACGATGTCGTCCGCCTTGCCCAGATACCGCTGTGAGACGGCCTTGGGTTTGCCGTCCACCCGCGCGGCTTCGCGCAGGTAGTAGTAGGTCTGCCCACCGATCTTCTTCCCATGGGTGCTCGCCATGCTTTAGGTCAGTCATCATGTGACGTCCGAAACCAAACACCCTCGACCGACAAACACGCAGGTCAGCCCACCGATCCGGCCGATCTCAACCTCTCAGCGGAACCGCCTCCCAGGCGATAGCCAGGAACGGGGTCTCCATGTAGACGGAGTGGTGGCGCAAGTGGCCTCGCAGCCCTCCTCTCACTGGACCGAAGTGGAGCGCGAGGCGCTCAGAGGCGTTGTCAATGCCTCGTCAGTGGAGGTCCTGCCACGGCACTCCGGTTAGGTGGAGACCCCTGAGCCAGGAAACTTGGCCTAGCCCCAATACCGTTCAGTTAGAACTACATGCGTGCTATTCTTCCGGGTGACTGGGAGGGCAGGATGCCGCGTGCAGGTTGGGTCAAGCCGCAGGACGATCAGCGTCTGTCGGATCATGTGGCGTTGGGGGTGTTGACTCGGACGTTTCCGCCGGGGCTGGTCGATGAGGTCGTTGCGGCTGCGGGTCGGGGCGAGCAGCGGTCGCGGTTGTTGCCGGCCCGGCTGGTGGTCTACTACGTGCTGGGGTTGGCGTTGTTCTCCGAGTCGTCGTATGAGGAGGTGATGCGCAACCTGGTCGAGGGGCTGTCGTGGCAGTCTGGGTGGGTCAGGCGGTGGAAGATGCCGTCGAAGTCGGCGATCTTTCAGGCCCGCCAACGGCTCGGGTCGGAGCCGCTGGCGGGTCTGTTCGACGCTGGCGGTGTGCCGT
>JBDNIX010000438.1:0-3855 GCA_041688045.1 Nitriliruptoraceae bacterium | reverse complement strand
CGGTCCCGTGGCGACTGCCGTGAAGCGCCGCTCCCCGGCCACGCGGATGTCCAGCGTGGCCGGGCCATCCGGCGTCCACGCGGCTCGCACGACCCGGTCCGGACGCAGACGGATCGTCGGGTCGCCCGCGGACGCCACCAGTGGTCGGAGGGACTGCAGCAGGTCGATCGGGAGGGGCACGTCGAAGGTTCGCACGGGAGCACGATAGCGGCGCCTGCCGGGACGCTCTCGCACGCCGACCACCCTGGTGGCCCTGGCCGCCCTGGTTGTCGAAGCGTCGGGAAGCGCCTGGATCGTGCGCCCCGGGGACACGCTGTGGGCGATCGCCCGGGTGACGCCCTGACGCTCCCGGGGTCCGATGCGCCGGACGCTGACGGGGCAGCGGATCCGCCGTCGGCTGCGCCCGTGGTGGACGACGCCGGCGGGCCCGACGAGCCGATGGACAGCCGGGACGACGATGATCCTGAGGGCCCGGCTGTCCCCGCGACCTACCGCGTTCGTGCGGGGGACACCCTGTACGGCATCGCTCGCCGTCACGGACCTCGGTCGCGGAACTGGTGCGGAGCAACGCCATCGCCAACCGTCACGTCATTCACGCAGGTCAGGCCCTCACCGTCCGTCCGGGAACCGGTGCATGGGTGTCGCGCACCATGGCGGGGCGCCTGCTGGCGAGCTACTTCCAAGGACCGAACGCCGTGGCCCGCTGGGGTGTTTCCGCGGCCGGCAATCGGTACGCCGATCAGGTGCTCGGACACCGGCAACGCTTCCGCTGACGGCGGTCAACGGCTTCAGGCCAGATCGTGGTCATGCCAGATCGTGGTCATGTCAGAGCGTGGTCACGCTCCAGCCGCAGCAGCAGGTCTCGGAGCAGGTCTTCGAGCGCACGACGCTGCTCGTCATCGATGCCGGCCAGCACCCCGTCCAGGCTCCGCACATGGGCGTCCATGGCCCGATCGATCACTGCGCAGCCGTGCGATGTCAACGCGACGCGGACGCGACGGCGGTCGTCGGGATCCACGCGACGCGTGATCAGGTGGCTGGCCTCCAGGCGGTCGAGACGGTTGGTCATGGCGCCGGAGGAGATCAGCAGGCCGCGGTACAGCTCGGTGGGCGTGAGTTCGAAAGGTGGACCGGACCGGCGCAGGGTGGCCAGGACGTTCAGTTCGCCGATCTGGAGTTCGAACGGACTCACGGCTTCGGACATGGCCTGATCGAGATAGCGCTGCAGACGCACGGCGCGTGCGGCGATGCGCAGCCCCGACGTGTCGAGCTCCGGCCGCTGCTCGGCCCACTGCTCGACGATGCGATCGACGTGGTCGGTGTCCATTCGGGCAGCGTACTGGCCGCGGGCGTGCCTCCCGGCCCGGGTCCGCTCGCCGGCGCTCAGAAGAGGGCGGCCTGTTCGCCTGCGTCCGGGACCTCACCGAGCCGCTCTGAAGCGGCTCGGAGCGGGCCGGTATCGGCGGGTTCCTCGGTTGGCGCGGGAGGGCGTGGCTGGGGTGGCTCGGTCACGGCGCGACGGAAGCGGCGGGCGACGTGGTCCAGTCCGTGGGTGGCCATCGCTGCCTCGATGCAGTCCAGGTCGATGCCGCTACCCACGGCCGCATCCACGTCCACCTGCAGGTGGGGGATGGGCGCCATCAACACGAGGTTGCGCTCGACGCGGTCGCGCCCGGTTCGCAGGGCCGCCTCGACCTTGGGGGATAGGCCGATCAGGGCGTCGTAGAGCCCGTGAACGCTGCCGTAGTCCCGCAGCAGACGTGCGGCGATCTGTGGCCCGATACCGGTGGCCCCCTTCAAGCCATCCGACGGGTCACCGCGCAGCGCGGCAAAATCCGTGTACTGCTCGGGAGCGATCCCGTACGTGGCCCGGACGGCGGCCTCGTCCTCGACCACCAGATCGGCGAACGTGGCGCGGGGTCGTAGCAGGCGGACGCCGGCGGCGGTGACCAGGGCGGTCAGGTCGCGGTCCGAGCTCAGGATGTCGCAGGCCCAGCCCCGTTCCAGACAGGCATCGGCCGCCGAGGCCAACAGATCGTCCGCCTCCACGCCGTGCTCCTCGACGATGAGGAACCCGCAGGCGGCGAGGTCGCCGCGCAGCAGGTCCAGTCCGTGGCGCAGGAGCGGGTCGGCGGCGTCACGGTTGGCTTTGTACTCCGGGTACTCGACCTTGCGTCGGTTGACCGGGTGATCGAAGCCCACGACCACGGCGTCGTAGGGACCGTGGATCCAGGCGGTCGCGATCATCGACAGGACCGAACCGGTCATCGCCCGTGGGCCGGCGTCCGGATCGTGCCGCGTCGAGTGGAAGGCGCGGTGGGCCAGTGAGTTGCCGTCGATCGCCAACAATCGGTGCGTCATCGGTGTGTGCTCATCCGTGCTCGTCGCGGGGTTGGGTACCGGTGATGCCGACCGTAGTCGGCGTGCGGGGGGCCGCCCGACGCGCGGATAACCTGGTGGGGCGGGCCGGACGCGCTGACGTGGGTGGGCCCGCGCACCGACCGACGGAGATCCGGTGACCGACCAGCCCGCTCCCGACGACCCCCGTGGTGGCGCGCGTAGTAGCGCGCAGAGTGGCGAAGCAGCCGACGGCGTCCAGTTGCGCACGCTGCTCGCCGGACCGATGCCGCTGCTGGTCGCATCGATCGCCGGCCAGGGCCGCCCCGCCGAACTGCGCGATGTGCTGGCAGCCGCCGGCCTTTCGCCGCTGAGCGGGTTCATCGGTGCCGACCTGCCGCGGGGCGCGAAGGTCGGTTTCGTCATCGAGGGCTCGGAGTTCCGTCTGGTCGACGAGAGTGACAATGCTCTGCTGCGGGCTGCTCGGTCCGGGCTCGATGAAGCCTGGCTCGGCGCCGCCCTGGCGAAGAAGGGCACGATGTTCGTCGTCGTGGACGGCATGGACCTCAGCGACCAGCAGCCCGCCCCGGAACTCGCCAGGGAGCTGGATGAGCGGGCACGATCGGGAACGGTCATCGGCGCTATCGTCGGCGTCATCGAGGAGCGTCCCAAGCTGCCGCTGCTGTTCTGACCGATGAGGCCCCATGGCGCTGCACCTGACCGAGCGCGACGCGGCCCTGCTCGCCGGTGAGAACGGCGAGGCAGCCGCGCTGGCGATGCGCATCGTCGTCCGGTTGGCAGAGATGCACGACGCGCCCCGGCTGCTGGACATCACGGCGGCGCACATCGACAGCTGCCTGTACCACGGCCGGGCGGGGCTGGACTTCGCGCAGCGGCTGGCCGACGCCGGCGGTCAGGTGGTCGTGCCGACGACGCTGAATGTTTCCTCGCTGGACCTGCTGCACCCGGAGCGCTACCGCGGCGACGACGACACCCGGGTTGCGGCCCGGGCGCTGATGGACGCCTACACCGCGATGGGGGCCGCGCCGTCGTGGACCTGTGCTCCCTATCAGCTGCCGGCGCGGCCTGGGGTGGGCGAGCACGTGGCGTGGGCGGAGTCGAATGCGATCGTCTTCGCCAACGCGGTGCTCGGCGCGCGCACCGACCGGTACGGCGACTTCGTGGACATCTGCGCCGCCCTGACGGGTCGCGTGCCGGATGCCGGTCTCCATCGCGATGAGCAGCGCCTGGCGACCATCGTAATCGACGTGTCCGAACTGGGGGACCGCCTGGTGGCATCGCCGCTGCTGTACCCGGTGCTGGGCCATCTCATCGGCGGGCAGGTCGGGACGTCGGTCCCGGCCATCGTCGGGCTGGCGCCGGACACGTCGGAGGACGATCTGAAGGCGTTGGGGGCGGCTGCCGCCTCCTCCGGGGGCGTGGCGATGTTCCACGCGGTCGGCATCACGCCGGAGGCTCCGGACCTGTCGACGGCGCTCGGGGGACGGCCGCCGCAGG
>JBDNIX010000437.1:0-15337 GCA_041688045.1 Nitriliruptoraceae bacterium | reverse complement strand
GGCATGCGGGCGCTTCCCGGCCAGGGCGATCGCCGGGGCGCCCGTGGAGGTGCGGGCCGACATCCTGTGCGACTCACACGACGTCCTGGCGGCCGTCGCGCGGTGGAAGCCGGAGTCGGCCAAGGCCTGGTTCGAGGCCCCGCTGACCCTGGAGGTCAACGATGCGTGGGTGGGAAGTTTCACCCCGCCGGAGCTCGGCCGCTACCACCTCACCGTCGATGCCTGGGTCGACCACATCGGCACCTGGCGTCGCGACCTCGGCAAGAAGGCGGCCGCGGACGTCGTCGAGGAACTGGACCTACAGACCGGGGCCGCGCTCCTGCAGGGCCTACTGCCCAGGGCCACCGCCCCCGTCGCACGACGGCTCGAACAACTCACCGCTGCGCTGACTGATCCCGGCCTCGAGCAGGCCACGCGGATCGACGCCGGGCTGTCGAACGAGCTGATCGACCTGTCGGCACCGCTGGACCCACGCGCCGAAGCGGTGCGCTACGACCGCATCGTCGAGATCACCGCGGAGCGACCGCTCGCGGGATTCTCGACCTGGTACGAGGTCTTCCCCCGCTCCACCTCCTCGGAGCCCGGCAGCCACGGCACGCTGCGGGACGTCATCGGTCGCCTGGAGCACGTCGCCTCGATGGGCTTCGACGTGCTCTACCTCCCCCCGATTCACCCGATCGGCGAGCGCCACCGCAAGGGCCGCAACAATGCCGTGGATGCCCGGCCGGACGACCCCGGGAGCCCATGGGCGATCGGCTCACGCCACGGCGGCCACAAAGCGATCCATCCCGACCTCGGGACCATCGACGACGTTCGCGCACTCAAGGCGGCCTGCGACGACCGCGGTCTGGAACTGGCACTGGACATCGCCTTGCAGTGCGCACCCGACCACCCCGACGTCGTGGAGCATCCCGAATGGTTCCGCCACCGCCCGGACGGGTCGATTCAGTCTGCGGAGAATCCCCCGAAGAAGTATCAGGACATCTATCCATTCGACTTCGAGACCACCGACCCGGACGGGCTGTGGCACGAACTGCGATCCATCTTCGAGTACTGGCTGGCCGAGGGCGTCCGGGTGTTCCGGGTCGACAATCCGCACACGAAGTCCCTGGCGTTCTGGCAGTGGTGTCTGGACGACCTGTCACGTCGCTACCCCGACACGATCTTCCTCGCCGAAGCCTTCACGCGCCCCAAGCTGATGTATGAGCTGGCGATGCGCGGCTTCAACCAGTCCTACACCTACTTCACCTGGCGGCGCCACAAGGCGGAGATCGAGGCGTACTACACCGAACTCACCCAGACCGGGGTGATCGATTTCTTCCGGCCCAACTCGTGGCCCAACACACCGGACATCCTCACCGACCAGCTACAGGACGGCGGTCGCCCGATGTACGTCCAACGGCTGGTGCTGGCCGCCACCCTGACTGCCAACTACGGGATGTACGGCCCCGCGTTCGAGTTGATGTGGTCGCAGGCGCGTCCCGGAGCCGAGGAGTACCTCGACAACGAGAAGTACGAGATCAAGCCGTGGGACGTCGATCAACCGCACTCGCTGCGTGAGGTCATCGCGCTAATCAACCGGATCCGCCACACCCACCCGGCGCTGCAGCAGGATCGCACGCTGCGCTTCCACCACGTCAGCAACGACCAGCTCACGCTGTACTCCAAGACCGACCCGGTCAGCGGTGACGTCATCCTCGTGGCGGTCAACCTCGATCCCCACCACGTACAGGCCGGCATCACCTGGCTGGACATGGCGGCACTCGGATTGCGCGAGGACGAGGCCTTCGAGGTCCACGACCTGTTCGCGGGCGGCACCTATCGTTGGCACGGTCCGGACAACTACGTCCAGCTCGATCCCCACATCAGTCCGGCGCACGTCTTCAGCGTGCACACCCATTCCACCGAACGCGACCACGAGCTGACCCGATGACCGACACACCGCAAGGCGATCCACACTGGTACCGCGACGCCGTCATCTACGAACTGCACGTGAGGGCGTTCCATGACTCGAACGCCGACGGCATCGGTGACTTCTCCGGGCTGACGGCCAAGCTGGACTACCTGAAGGACCTCGGGGTCACCGCCCTCTGGCTCCTGCCCTTCTACCCGTCCCCCCTGCGTGACGACGGGTACGACATCGCGGATTACACCACGATCCATCCGGACTACGGCGACCTGCGCCAGTTCAAGCGCTTCGTCAAGGAGGCGCACGACCGGGATCTCAAGGTGATCACGGAACTGGTGATCAACCACACCTCGGATCAGCACCCGTGGTTCAAGCGCGCCATCAAGGCAGCGAAGGGCAGCCCGGAACGCGACTTCTACGTGTGGAGCGACGATCCGGACCAGTGGAACGACGTCCGCATCATCTTCGAGGACTTCGAGACCTCTAACTGGCAGTGGCACGGCGAGGCCCAGCAGTACTACTGGCACCGCTTCTTCCACCACCAGCCGGACCTGAACTTCGACTCGCCGGACGTTCGGCAGGCGGTGAAGGACGCCCTCGACTTCTGGATCGGGTTGGGCGTGGACGGCATGCGCCTGGACGCGATTCCCTATCTGTTCGTCCGGGAAGGCACGAACGGCGAGAACCTGCCCGAGACCCATGCCTACTTGAAGGAGTTGCGCACCCACCTCGACCGTCATCCCGACCGGATGTTCCTGGCCGAGGCCAACCAGTGGCCGGAAGACGCCGCTGCCTACTTCGGTGACGGCGACGAATGCCACATGAACTTCCACTTCCCTCTGATGCCACGCCTGTTCATGGCGGTCGCCCAGGAGGACCGCTTCCCGATCCTGGACATCCTCCAGCAGACGCCGGAGACCCCCGACGGCGGCCAGTGGGGCATCTTCCTGCGCAACCACGACGAGCTCACGCTCGAGATGGTGACCGACGAAGAGCGCGACTACATGTACCGCGCCTACGCTCGCGAGCAGACGATGCGGGTCAATCTGGGGATCCGCCGTCGCCTCGCCCCGCTGCTCGGCAACGATCGCCGTCTGATCGAACTGATGAACTCGCTGCTGTTCAGCCTGCCCGGCACCCCGGTGCTGTACTACGGCGACGAGATCGGTATGGGCGACAACATCTACCTCGGTGATCGAAATGGTGTCCGCACGCCGATGCAGTGGTCCAGCGACCGCAATGCGGGCTTCTCGCGGGCCAACCCGCAGCGGCTGTACCTCCCCCCGGTCATCGATCCCGAATACCACTACGAATCCATCAACGTCGAGGCACAGCAGAACAACCCCCGCAGTCTGCTGTGGTGGATGAAGCGCATGATCGCCCTGCGCAAGCGCCATCAGGTGTTCGGGCGCGGTGCGATCGAGTTCCTGACACCCGAAAACTCCAAGGTGCTGGCCTACATCCGGTCCCTGGAGGACGAGGACGGCGGAGAGCCCGACCAGGTCCTGGTGGTCGCCAACCTGTCACGCCACTCGCAGGCGTGCGAGGTGGACCTCTCGGACTTCGCCGGTCACCATGTGATCGAGATGCTCGGCCGGACCCACTTCCCGCGGGTCACGGATCAGCCCTACGTGCTCACGCTCGGGCCCTATCAGTACCACTGGTTCTCGCTGGAGCGCGACATCGACCGCGCGAGCCTGTCGAAACTGTCCAAGCTCCCGCCGTCCGGGCACGTGGACGGCGACGACACTCCCCCGGACCTGCCCTCGGTCACCGTGTCCGGCCAGTGGACGGCGCTCCTGCGGGGTCCCGGTCGCGACCGGTTGGCGAGTGCCCTCCCCGAGGTCCTGCAGCGCCAACGCTGGTTCGGTGGCAAGGCCCGCCAGGTCCGCAGCGTCACGGTCGTCGACGTCATTCCCATCGGTCCGAAGGATCACCCCGCGCTGGTGATCCTGACGGCGCACGTCGACTATGTCGACGGCGAACCGGAGGACTACGTCGTCCCCGTCCGCTTCGCCGCGGGCGAAGAGGCCGGGCGCCTCATGGCGGTGACACCCGATGCCGTGCTGCTGACCGTCAGGGGACAGGGATCGCGGGGCCAGTCCGGTGTGCTGATCGATGCGCTCACCGACCCCGACGCCTCGGCGACGTTGCTGCAGGCAGTGGTCCGGCAACGTCGGTTCAGCGGCAAGGACGGGACCCTCACGGGCACCCGCCTGCCGGCCATCGGCACGGCCAAGGAACTGGCCGAACTCGAACCACACCTCTTTCGCGGCGAACAGTCCAATTCGTCGGTGATGTTCGGTGACCGCCTGCTGATGAAGGTGTTGCGACGCCTCGAGCCGGGGATCAGCCCGGACGTCGAGCTCGGACGCGTCCTGACCGGTTTCCCCCACGTTCCCGACGTGCTCGGCACCCTCGACCTGCTTCCCGATGGCGACGGTGAACCTCGCACCGTGGCCGTCGTCCAACCGTTCGTCGCCAACGAAGGTGACGCGTGGACCCACACGTTGGACGAGCTCGGGCGGTTCGCGGAACGCGTCGTCGCCGAACATCTCGACGAGCGCCCCACCCCCAGGGTGACCCGCAGCCCGCTCGACCATGCGCAGCGAGGGATCCCGGAAGACGCGCACGAGCAGGTCGGACCGTTTTTGGCACTGGCCGAGCTGCTGGGTCAGCGCACGGCCCAGATGCACATCGCCCTGGCCGCCGTGCCGGATGATCCGGCGCTGACCCCCGAACCGCTCACGAGCCTGAGCCAGCGGTCGCTGTACCAGTCGCTGCGCAACGGCGTCCGGATGGGGCTGCGTTCCTGCCGGCGGGAGGCCCGTCACCTCGATGCGGCCACCCAGGAAGCGGTTACCGGCGTGGCGGCGCGCGAGGACGAGATCCTCGCGCGGCTGCGGTCGCTGTCCGACGTGAAGATGGAGGTGTCCCGCATCCGGACACACGGGGACTACCACCTCGGCCAGGTGCTGTTCACAGGACGCGACCTCGTGATCATCGACCTGGAGGGCGAACCCGCCAAGCCACTCGGCGAACGACGTCTGAAGCGTGTCGCTCTCCGCGACATCGCGGGTCTGCTGCGCTCCCTACAATACGCGACCGCCTCCACGCTCCAGGATCAGTTGGAGGCGGGTCTGGTCACCGAAGGGCAGGCCAATCACACCACGCTCGAAACGTGGCTCGACTGGTGGCTCGGGTGGACCAGCGCGGCCGTGTTGGCCGGCTATCTGGAAGAGGCGGACGGCCAGGTGTTCCTCCCGGCGGACCCGGAGCACACTCGTAGGCTGCTCGACGCCTTCCTGATCGAGAAGGCGGTCTACGAACTGGGCTACGAGATGAACAATCGCCCGACCTGGGTCGGGATCCCGGTGGCCGGTATCACGCAGGTCCTCGATCACGACGAGAGGTGACAGACGTGCCCACGGATCAGCCCCGCAAGTTCTCGGCCACGACCCCAGCCGAACCACCCTCGCCCGAGCCATCTTCAGCCGCTGCCACAGCCCCCGCGTCGATGCTCAGTGACGACGACGTCTACCTGTTCAACGAGGGCTCCCATCTGCGCCTGTGGAAACACCTCGGCGCGCACCCCGGTAGCCACGCCGGACAGGGCGGTTGCTTCGTCGCCGTGTGGGCACCGAACGCGACCTCCGTGAGCCTGGTGGGCGACATCAACGGCTGGGACGACACGACCCATCGCCTGCAGCCGCGCGGGGTGTCCGGCATCTGGGAGGGCTTCATTGCCGGGATGGGCCGGGGCCACGCCTACAAGTACCGGGTCGCCGGAGCGGACGGGGTCACCCGCGACAAGGCCGACCCGTTCGGCGTCCACGCGGAGAACGCCCCACAGACGGCCTCCAAGGTGTGGCCGCTGGACTACACCTGGGACGACGCGGACTGGATGCGCACACGGGGCGATCGCCAGCGTGTCGACGCCCCGATGTCGATCTATGAACTGCACGTCGGGTCCTGGCGCCGGACCGACGACGACGGGCGCGAGCGTCCACTGAGCTACCGGGAACTCGCGGCACCCCTCATCGACCACGTCAACGCGATGGGGTTCACACACGTCGAGTTGCTGCCCATCATGGAGCATCCGTTCTACGGCTCCTGGGGGTACCAATGCACCGGCTTCTTCGCGCCCACCTCGCGCTACGGGACACCCCAGGATCTGAAGGCGCTCATCAACGAGCTCCACCGGGCGGGGATCGGGGTGATCCTCGACTGGGTTCCGTCCCACTTCCCGACCGACAGTTTCGCGCTCGGCGACTTCGACGGCACGCACCTGTTCGAACACGCCGACCCGCGCCAGGGATTCCACCCCGACTGGTCCAGCTACATCTTCAACTACGGCCGCCCGGAGGTTGTCAGCTTCCTGCTGTCGTCCGCCCTGTACTGGCTGGAGGAATATCACGTCGACGGCTTGCGGGTCGACGCCGTCGCGTCGATGCTGTACCTCGACTACTCCCGCGAAGCGGGTGAGTGGATCCCCAACCAATGGGGCGGCAACGAAAATGTGGAGGCCATCGAGTTCCTCCGCCGCTTCAACACCGCGGTGTTCGAACAGTTTCCCGACGCCCAGACCTTCGCTGAGGAGTCGACCGCCTGGCCGATGGTGTCACGACCGGTGTACGTCGGCGGGCTCGGGTTCGGCTTCAAGTGGGACATGGGGTGGATGCACGACACGCTGGAGGTCTTCCAGCTGGAGCCGATCCACCGCAAGTACCACCACGATCAGTTGACGTTCCGGGCGGTGTACGGCTACACGGAGAACTACTGTCTGCCGCTGTCGCACGACGAGGTGGTGCACGGCAAGGGGTCGATGGTCGGCAAGATGCCTGGCGACCTCTGGCAGAAGTTCGCCAACCTGCGTGCCCTGTACGCCTACCAGTTCACCGTCCCCGGCAAGAAGCTGATGTTCATGGGCGGCGAGTTCGGGCAGTGGCGTGAATGGGCGCACGACAGGCAACTCGACTGGCACCTGCTCGACGAGAACCCCCACCACGGCCAACTCTTGAACTGCATCCGCGACCTGTCGCTGCTCTACCGGTCCGAACCGGCCCTCCATGAGGGCGACACCGAACCATTCGGGTTCGAATGGGTCGACTGCACGGACGTCGAGGCATCGGCGATCTCGTTCGTGCGGCGAGCCCGCGACGGACGCGAAGCCCTGGTCGTGGTCAATCTCACGCCCGTGGTCCGCGACAACTACCGCATCGGGGTCCCGCACGGCGGCCGGTGGCAGGAGGCGTTCAACAGCGATGCCGAGGTCTACGGCGGCTCGGGAGTCGGCAACTTCGGAGGTGTCGACGCCGTCCCCCACCCCTGCCATGGCCGGAGCCATTCGATCGTGCTCACACTCCCGCCGATGGCCGCGGAGATCTTCGTTCCCGAAGCGCCGTCGCCGGTCGGCTCGGAGGTCTCGCTGGACATCGAGATCGACACGAACGTCTGAACGGTCGGGGCCCTGGCCGCGCTATGGCAGGTCGGCCAGCAGCCTTCGGAAGACCCCGGCAAGGGTCACCTTGCCCGCGTCGTGACTGGGGCTGTCGGTCACCATCACGGCGAGCGCCACACGCGTGCCGTCCGTGTGGCGCAACAGGACCACCTGGTGGTCCACCTCACCCGTCCCGGTCCCCCAGCCACCCTTGAAGTGTGGCGTCCAGTCGCCCGTGTCGATCTGACCGATCCCCCAGCGCTGGGCGGGAACGACCTCCGTCAACAGTTGCAGCACGTAGACACGGTGACGGTCGGGTATGTATCGGTCGACCTCCAGCAGGAACGCGGCCTGATCACGCGCCGACGTCTGGCTGCGGCCCCACGGCCGGGTGTAGGAGAAGTCCCGCATCCCCGCCGCCTCGGCGAGTCCCGTGATCGGCCCCGGCCCGACCCGGTTGGCGATGACCGTGGCCGGGTCGTTGTCGGACTGCCGGATCATCGGTTCGAGCAGGTCGCGGTCGGCCTGCGTCAGCGCACGGTCGCGGACGTCGGGCTGCCGCAGGTAGGCGACCAGAAAAATCACCTTGATCACGCTCGCGGCATCGACGCGCGTGTCCTCGCGGGAACCGATCAGCGTCCCGTCCGTCCCGATCACCGCGAGGCTGACGTCCCCGAGGCGTTGGTCGCCGTACGCGACGGCGTCGGCGATGTTCGGCGTCCACTGCGGACTCGGGCACTCCGCGTCCGTCCGCCGATCGCCGGTTTCACCCGCTTCGATGGCCGGGAGCCGCTCCAGGGCGCGGACGAGCAGGCTGGCGGCCTGTTGACGTTGGAGTGATCCGGCCACCCCGAACCGACCACCGCGATCCTCGCAGGGCGCACGCGTGCCCTCCGCGATGCCGTGTTCGAACGCCACATCGATGGCGGCCTGATGCACGTTGCCGGTCGTGTCGGTGAAGTAGGGCCCGCCCACCGCTTCGGGGCTCTGGCCCGTCGCGACCTGGGCCGCCCGTATCACCAACGATGCCGCCTGGTCCCGCCGGAGCCGGGCTTCCGGCGCGAACGACGAAACGTCGACACCGTCGATCACGCCCGCCTGCGCCAACCGATGCACCTCGAGGTCGAACGTGTGCCCCATCGGGACGTCATCGAACCGCGGTCTCCGCACGTCGGTGAGACCGCCCGCCCGTCCTGACGCCTCCAGGAGCCGGTACACCATGCCGGCGAACTGGCCGCGGGAGACCCCGGAACCCGGCAGGAACGTGGTCTGCCCGTCGGCGTCCACCCGCCCCTGAATGACGCCGAGCACCCACAGACAGTCGACCGCCGGCTGGTGGACCTCGGCGATCCGGTCGCGGTCCGCGAACCCGGCCTCTGGCGCATCCGCGCAGAGCGACGCCTGGGCCAGAGACGGGCCGGACGCGGACGGCACCAGCAACACTCCAGCGGCCGTAGCCAGCGCGACCAGTCCCCTTGCCGGTCGTCGCATTGGCCACTCCTCACCGTCATGACCGCTTGCACCATACTGGGACCGACCGGGGGAATGACCGGGGCGGAGCTGGCGACGACGGTCTAGCATCGCCACGGGCAGGCGCGCGCTGAGAACGGGTGGGAAGCCGATGGATGTCACGGCGTTACGTGATCACGGGATGGCCAAGCCAGGCAGCACCGATGGGTACCCATTCGGGCCCGGCGCTCTGGTGATCAAGGTGTGCGGCAAGATGTTCGCGTTGATCGGTGAAGACGCTGACCCACTGACGATCAGCCTGAAGTGCGACCCGGACCTGGCCGAGTCCCTGTGCGCCAGCCACCCGGCGGTCGCACCGGGTTACCACCTGAACAAGCGGCACTGGATCACGGTGACCCTCGATGGCAGCATCGACGACCAGGTGCTGGACTGGATGGACGATTCCTACGATCTGGTCGTCGGTGGACTGCCGCGGCGTGACCAGGCCGGACTCCGCAAGACCTGACGCACCGGTTCGTGCCGTAGTCTGCCGTCAGGCCGCCGGCGGCCTTCCGCGCAACCTCACGGAGCACGTGTGAACCGCTTTATCTGTGTCCACGGACACTTCTACCAGCCACCTCGGGAGAATCCGTGGTTGGAGGTCGTCGAGGAACAGGACGGCGCCTACCCGTACCACGACTGGAACGCCCGGATCACCGCGGAGTGCTACGCACCGAACGCCCGTGCGCGAGTCCTGGACGACCACGGGCGCATCACCCGCCTGATCAACAACTACGCCCGGCTCAGCTTCAACATCGGCCCGACGTTGCTGGCGTGGATGCAGGACTCGTCACCGGACACCTACGCCGCGATCCTCGAGGCAGATCGACGCAGTGCCAAACGCTACGGCGGCCACGGTTCCGCCATGGCCCAGGTGTTCAACCACGTGATCATGCCCCTGCAGTCCGAACGCGACCAGCGCACACAGATCCGGTGGGGCGTCACCGACTTCCGGTATCGATTCGGACGGGACCCGGAGGGCATGTGGCTCGCGGAGACCGCCGTCGACGACACCACGTTGGAGCTCCTCGCCGGCGAAGGCATCCAGTTCACGGTGCTGTCGCCCTACCAGGCCGAGGCAACCCGCGAGCGCGGCGCCAGGAGCTGGGAGGATGCCACCGGTGGTCGGGTCGATCCGTCGCGGCCCTACCAGGTGACGCTGGCGTCGGGGCGGTCCATCGCGGTGTTCTTCTACGACGGGCCGATCTCCCAGGGGGTCGCCTTCGAAGGCCTGTTGGATTCGGCCGAGGTGTTCGAACAGCGTCTGCTCGACGGCTTCAACGGACGCCCGGGTCCGCAACTGGTGAACATCGCCACCGATGGTGAGTCGTACGGCCACCACCACAAGCAGGGAGAGATGGCCCTGGCGGCGACCCTCCAACGATTGGCGGCGCGCAAGGACGTGACCGTCACCAACTACGCCCAGTTCCTGGATCTCCACCCCCCGACACACGAGGCAAAGGTCGTGCAACGGTCGTCCTGGAGCTGCGCGCACGGGGTCGAGCGGTGGCGGTCCGACTGCGGCTGCGCCAGCGAGACGGGACGCCACCAACGATGGCGGGCCCCTCTGCGTGAGGCGCTCCAGTGGCTGCAGACCGAACTCGATCGGCGGTACGAGCCGCGTGCCGCCGGGCTGTTCAGCGACCCCTGGGCAGCCCGCGACGATTACCACCTCGTCGTGCTCCATCGCACCGACCATCTGGCGGGATTCCTCGACAAGCACGCCAGCCACGCCCTGACCGACGACGAACGCGCCACCGCTCTGGAACTGCTGGAGATGCAGCGCCACGCCATGCTGATGTTCACCAGCTGTGGGTGGTTCTTCGAGGAGTTGTCGCGCCCGGAAGGCGTCCAGGTCCTGCACTACGCCGCCCGGGCGATCCAGCTCGGACGCATCCTGGAGGGCAATGACGGACGGGTCGCGCCGGACGAGACATGCAACCTCGAAGGCCCCTTCCTGGACCTGCTCGCTCAGGCCGAGAGCAACGAACCCACCTTCGGCGACGGGCGCACCATCTATGACACGCTGGTCCGCCCCGCCATCGCGGACCTGCGCCAGGTCGGTGCCCACTTCGCCATTTCGAGCCTGTCGTGGTCGTACGGGACGGCGGAACGCATCGGTGCCTACGAGGTCATCCGCGACGACTACGAACTGCGTGAGGCCGGCCGGGCGAAGCTCGCCTTCGGCCGGCTGACCATCCGATCCGCGGTGACGCTGGCGGAGACCTCGATCGAGTTCGGGGTCCTGCACCTCGGCGACCACAACTTCTCGTGCGGCGTGCGGGATCGTGGCGATGACCAGACCTATGCCGACATGCGCGCTGCGCTGGAGCACCACTTCGACATCGCTGACTTCCCGCACGTGATCCGGGCGATCGACGCGCACTTCGACGGCCACAATTATTCGCTCGGCACCCTGTTCCGCGACGAACAGCGCCGCATCCTCGATGCCATCCTGCGCACGACCATCGAAGAAACCGAAGCCACCTACCACATGATCTTCCGAGGGCGGGCGCCGCTGATGCGCTACCTGACCGACCTGCACGCCAAGGTGCCCGCGGTCCTCCGCAGCGCGGCGCAGATCGTCATCAACGCCGAACTGCGCAAGAGCCTGTCGTCCAGCCAGCTCGACCCCCACCATGTCGGCTCGCTGCTGGAGGAGGCCGCCCGGTTCGACGTGGTCCTCGACACCGAAGGCCTGGCCCACACCTTCGGCCAGACCATCGACCGACTGGCTCGCAGCGTCGGCGACCACCTGGCAGAACGCGACGACGTGTTCCTGACCTTCGATGACCAGGACGAGATCGGGATCCAGCGCATCACCACCCTCATCGAGGTCGCGGCCACCCTGCCGTTCGACGTCGACCTGGCCACGGCGCAGGACGTACTGTGGCGCACCCTGCGCGACCATCACATCGAACTCCGGGACCGTGCCGCCGCCGGCGAGAAGGTTGCGGCCATCTGGGAGGAGGCCCTCACCGGCGTCGCGCAGTCACTCGCCATCGTCCCACCGTCAGGCACGCCGTGACCCGATCGCACGTCCGCCACCATCGGCACCGGCTCGGAGCGACCTACCTCGGCGACGATCGAACCCGATTCGAGGTCTGGGCCCCACGGGCCGACAGCGTCGAGGTGGTCCTGAGCGACCGTGTCGTGCCGTTGGAGACCGGGGAGCACGGCCTGCATGTCGCCACGCTCCCGGACGTGGGCCCCGGCAGCCGCTACCGCTACCGCCTGCACCGCGTCGACGACGACCCGATCGACCGCCCGGATCCCGCCTCCCGCTGGCAACCGGACGGCGTCCACGGCCCGTCCGCCGTCGATGACCCGGCCGCGTTCCGGTGGACCGACGACGGGTTCAGCGCGCCACCACTGCACGAGCAGGTGCTCTACGAGCTGCACGTGGGGACGTTCTCTCCCGCGGGAACGTTCGACGGCGTCGTGGAAGGTCTTGCGCACCTGGTCGACCTGGGTATCACCACGATCGAACTGCTGCCCGTCTGGCAGTTCCCCGGCGAGCGCAACTGGGGCTACGACGGCGTGCTGCCGTCCGCGGTGCAGGACAGCTACGGCGGGCCCGACGGGCTGCGCCGACTGGTTGACGCCGCCCATGCCGCTGGGATCGCCGTCGTGCTGGACGTCGTGCACAACCACCTGGGCCCGGAGGGCAACTACCTCGACGACTTCGGCCCCTACACCACCGATCGCTACACCTCGCCCTGGGGACCCGCGATGAACGTGGACGGGCCGGGGTCGGACCACGTTCGCCGATGGATCGTGGAGAGCGTTGTCGGTTACGTGTCGGACCACCACCTCGACGGTTTCCGCCTGGATGCCGTGCACGGCATCATCGATCAGTCCGCCGTCCACCTGCTCGAGGAACTCACGGCTGCGGCCAAGGGTGAGGGCGAGCGGTGCAGCAAGCCGATCCACATCATCGCGGAGAGCGACCTCTGCGATCCAAAACTCGTGCGCGCGACCGATGCCCACGGATACGGGCTGGACGCGCAGTGGGCCGACGACTTCCACCATGCGGTCCACGTCGGCCTGACCGGTGACCAGGACGGGTACTACCTCGACTATCTGGGACTCCCCGACCTGACCACCATGTTGCAGGACCGCTACGTCTTCGCCGGTCGTTACTCCGCATATCGCGAACGGACGGTCGGTCGGCCCGCATCCGACGTGCCCTACGACCGGTTCGTGGTGTGCGTCCAGAACCACGACCAGGTCGGCAACCGGATGCTCGGGGAACGGCTGTCGGCGCTGGTGGATGCGCACGCCACACGGTTCGCGGCTGCGATGCTGTTGACCTCACCGTTCGTCCCGATGCTGTTCATGGGTGAGGAATACGCGGATCCGGCCCCGTTCCAGTACTTCGTGTCGCACACCGACCCCGGTCTGCAGGACGCCGTCCGTGAGGGCCGCCGGGCGGAGTTCGCCGCCTTCGCCTGGCGCGGTGAAGCGCCCGACCCCAACGATCCTGCCACCTTCGAACGCTCGCGCATCGACCTCGGACTGGCGCAGCGGGACCCCCACCACGCAGCCATGTTCGCCTTCTACCGCCGTCTCATCGCCGTTCGGCGCGACCTACCTCTCCTGCACGACCCCACCGCGCCCGACCCGACGGTCATCCAGCCGACTGGCCGACAGGTCATCGTCCTGCATCGCGTCGCCGGTGACGAGGCCGTGATCGTCGCCGCCAACGCCCACGCGGATCCGATCACTGTGGACGTGGCCAATGCTCCCGGCCCCTGGCACGTTGCTCTGGACACCTCCGATCCCGGGTGGCGCGGCAGAGGTGGATCGACACCGCCGACCTCGACCGGGACGGACCTGCAGATCACCATCCCACCGCAGACGGTGCTGGTGCTGTCCCGGACCGACCGTGCCGATGCCGGAGCCACGGCGTGAGCGATCACCTCGCCAACTGGCGCCGGGAGGCGACCGCGCTCCGCCGACGGACCGACGGACGCCACATCCCACGCGCGACATACCGGTTGCAGATGACGCCGGCATTCACGTTCGCCGACGCGCAACGGATCGTGCCCCAGTTGGCCAGCCTCGGCATCAGTCACCTGTACCTCTCCCCCGTGCTGCAGGCCACGCCGGACTCGATGCACGGCTACGACGTCATCGACCCGTCGCGCATTCGCGCGGAACTGGGCGGGGCGGACGGGCTCGCCCGGCTGGCGAGCACGGTCCGGAACGCGGGACTCGGGATGATCCTGGACATCGTCCCGAACCACGTCGGGCTGCACAGTCCCGCCAACCCGTGGTGGTGGGACGCGCTACGTCACGGACCGAGCGGTCGGTTCGGCCGCCACCTCGACATCCGGTGGACCGCTGGCGCGCACGGTCAGCCGACGGTGATGGTGCCTCAACTCGGCGCCTCCCTGGACGACGAACTGGCGGGCGACGACCTGTACCTGGCGTACGCCTCACCCGATGCCACGCCCGATCGCGACGGCTACCGCGTGGTCTACCACGAGCATGCCTGGCCGGTGCAGCCCGGATCGATCGCCGCCATGGACCTCGATGAGGCCGACCCCGACGCCACACTCCGCCACGTCACGGACGACCGTGACCTGCTGCGCGCTCTGCTCGACCGTCAGCACTACCGCCTGGCCTTCTGGCGGCGAGGGAACGACGAACTCGACTACCGACGGTTTTTCGACGTGACGACCTTGGGGGCCGTTCGGGTCGAAGACCCGGACGTCTTCGCCGACGCCCATCAGGCCGTGCTCCCACGCGTGCACGACGGCACGTTCGACGGCTTGCGCATCGACCATCCGGACGGCCTGCGGGACCCCGTCGGCTATCTGCGTGACCTCCGCGAGGCAACGGGTCCGTCGGCATGGATCGTGGTCGAGAAGGTGCTCGAGCACGGCGAGTCCCGTCGCATCGACTGGCCCATCGACGGGACGGTCGGGTACGCGGTCGCCGACCTCATCCTCGGTCTGCACGTGGATCCGGAAGCGGCACCCGTGCTCGATGCCCTGCAGACGGAGTTGACCGGGACCGCGATCGACCGCGACGCGATGACCGACGCCGCGAAGCGCACCGCGTTGATGACGCTCTTCGGCGCGGAACGCGCATGGTTGACCGACGAACTCCTGGCGGCCCGGCCGGAGCTCGACCGGGACACGGCCCATGACGCTCTGGTCGAGCTGCTGGTCGCCTGGCCGGTCTACCGCACGTACGTCCGTCCGGTCGATGATGCCGTCGGCGGCGTGGACCGGGACATCATCGACACGGCCATCACCACAGCCGCCGCGGCGTGCCCGGACCTGGCGTCGACGTTCGATCGCGTGCGTGCCCTGCTTCTGCTCGACGACCGGCCCGACGGCGCCGACTCGTTCGTCTGGACCTTCCAGCAGCTGACCGGTCCCGCGATCGCCAAGGGCCTCGAGGACACCGTGCTGTACCGCGATCTACGGTTCGTCGCCGTCAACGAGGTCGGTGGCAACCCCGGCGAT
>JBDNIX010000436.1:0-3628 GCA_041688045.1 Nitriliruptoraceae bacterium | reverse complement strand
GTTCCGGCAGCTCAAGGACCCCCATGTGGTGTCGTTCTCCCCGATGCACCACTGGACCGAACAGAAGATCAAAGTCCACGCCTTCTACTGTGTCCTCGCCCTACAGATCGCCCACCTCATGCGCCGCGAGGCCCACCAGGCCGACCTGCACCTCTCGGTGCGCGGGCTGCTCGCCGAACTGGCCGGCATCCAGGAGACCGTGCTCATCTACCCCTCCACCGGAGGTCGCCCCAAAGCCCGACACATGCTCACCGACATGACCACGGCCCAGCGCCGCCTGTTCGACCTGTTCGAACTCGACCGCTACGCCCCGACCACTTAGGTCATACAGCCGGCAGCACCCGAAACCGCATCTGACCTGCAAAGATGCCAGCCACGCGACGGCTAGCCAGGAAGCTCAAGCTAGCTGTCCGGGTTGATGAGCGCGTAGAGTCGCTCGAAACCGTCGGTCGGGGGTGCGACCCCGGGCCCGTCGATCCAGACGGTCGCGACCCCGTTGGAGATGATCGCAACTGTCCCGCGGTCCCTTCCGGTCTGGTGAAGCCGCTGCACGTACACCGCCTCTGATCGCTGACCTTCCGCGATCACGTGGTGCCAGACGGAACCATCGGGGTGGTCGAAACGGCGACGGGCGACCACGCGGCGCACATCCACCTCGACGTCATAGAGCTGGTCGTTGACCGCTTCGAGCTCGAGACCCCGCAGCGCAGATGGAAGCTCGGACGTGTCCCCGGACGCGAGCCACGTCATCCAGGCGGTCGCCCGGTCGGGCGCTTCGGTGAGCTCGTCAAGAGCGTCGAGGATCGTCATACCGTCCAGGCCACGCGGTGCCGCACCCACCGACCAGCCAGCAGCACCCCGACCTGGGAGAGGTCGGGGTGCTGCTGCGCCGGATCGAAGGGCGTCACGGCGGCGGAGTCGCCCACGGCAGGCCCGTCGACCAGGTAGGACGCGGTCGTGGTGACAGCCGAACGGACCAGCTGTTGTTCGGACGTGTGCGGGCTGAACAGCCACACGAGTGTGACGGCGTCCCCCCTTATGACGGAGTTGTGATAGCGAGAGGCGAGTTCTGCACCAGGTTGCTGTTTCGGGCTCACTGCGGTGCGATCTTCGGCTGACCATCACAACGCTGTCATAGCGGGGGACCCCCCGTGTGATTGCGTTGGGATGAAGTCGAGCGGCGTCTGCACCTGGGACGCCCATCATCCGAACTCGAGACTCAAGGGCCCGGTGTCCGGATCCCCCGGTCAGCGGGCCCGCCGTGCGGCGTCGACCTTCTCGGTGAAGTCTCGGGGCCGAACCACGAAGGTTCGCTGTGGCCCCCATCGGGGCCCGAGCTTCACCAGGTCGGGATGTGCTGCCACCACCAGGTTCCCGGCTCTGACCGCAAGCTCAAGTGGCAGTTCTACGTGCGAAGGATTGGTCTCAGGCAATGGCGGGTCCGGGACGATACCGCCGCCCCCTGCACGAGCGAAGTGGAGCAGGGCGAGGATGTACTCGTTGATGTCGCGCTGAACCAGGCCGATGTCGTCTGCGAGCACAGCCTGAACCTGCGTGAGCAGGCCGTGGCTGAGGACAAGACCGAAGTCGGCGCCGTACCTGGGGGAGGAAGCGACTATGCCGATGCAGTCTGCCTCAGCATTGGAGGTGTACGGGGGCACCTCGGGCCACGACTGGTAGGTAGCACCCGCGAACGCTGTGGCGGCAGCGAGCAACTGCGCGTCATAGACGACCAGCGGCACCGTCAGGCGCCAGCGGCCGCAGGAGCGGCTGCGTCGTCAGCGGACATGAACGCCTCGGCAGCGTCGTGATCGGCTTCCAGCTCGTCGAGTTCGGCCCCACCCGTGGACTGCTCGATCAAGGACTTCACACGCTGGGCGTGACGGCTGTCAGGATTTGCCGCTGCCTCCGCAACCAGGCCGGCGAGAACATCGCGGTCGATCCCTCGCTGCGCGGTGAGCCGATCGCCTCTCGCCTGCACGTCAGCCAACGTGTCGAACAGGGCCTTCTCCTCGAACAGGTCGATGGCCTGACGCAGCCACGAACTGCGGTTGCCGTGGGCGTAGCGGACGGCAAGCCGCTGGACACGCTCTTGGTCCTGACGGCCCACGGAGAAGCCGATGGTGGGGGCTGTCATGACTGCGGCCTTCCTGCTCGGGCACAGGGACTACTGTACCGCGTTGCAGGTTCTATGCAACCATCTGGCTGGGCCACCTGTGTCGCGGCACCACAACCGCAGCTCGCCCCGACTTCGTCCCAACGTAATCACACGGGGGCGGGGGACGGCGTACACGGCCACGGACACGACCATCACCGCGTCACGGTCGCGTCGGCCGGGCTGACGAAAGCGACGGTGACCCCTGCGACCGGCAGCTGCACGAGCCCGGCCCATGTGCCGGCAAGCGTGCACCGCGCTGCCTGGTAGCGCCGACGGGCGTCCGGCTACAGTTCGTACAGCTGCGCGCGTTTCGCGGCAGGACGCATCGTCAGCTCCTTGGCAGGTGTGTCGTCAGACCGTCCGGCCGACGGACGGTCTGGCAACGGTCAGTCCCAGCCGTACGGCTGCCAGTCCGGGTCGTCGAGGTAGATGAACTCGAGCGGGATCTGGAACGCGTCGGAGATGGTCGGCAGCACGGTGACCTGCTCGAGGAACGTGGCACGGTCCAGATGTGCGGGCGTGAGCCCAGAACCTGTCCAGCAGCCGGTGTCCGCTTCGACCAGTTGGGTCAGCTCGAGGTCGTGACGTTCGCAGAGGGACCGGACCGCATCGAAGATGTCGATGCCGTTGTCGACGAGCAGGTAGAGCGTGTCGCGGTAGGCGTCACCGTCGCTGTTGACCCCGTCGATGATCAGTTCCAGCGGCTTCGGACGGACGGTTGCGTCTGACATGGGACCTCCTGGGCGGGAAGCCAGACGGTGCCGTGTGGCCATCGGCAGGCAGTCGCGGGGGTAGGCGACGGGCGATGACGGTTGCGGACATCAGGGAGGCCGACGGTGGTAACGACACAGATCGGCGGTGGGATCAGCCAACATCGAGGGGTCGGTGTGCGGGTCATCTTGCCTGGTCTTGCGGTGCCACGCAAGCCGTTGGAGCCGGGCCTTGCCGAGTCCGACTCGTCGGGCTTGGCGGATGGCCTTGCCGCGGCCTTGATGCTCGTCGTCGGGGGTCACATAGCCGATGGCTTAGTGCACCCCGTTGTAGTGCTCGCGTCGGAGGGTCAGCTCGGCGCGTAGCACGGCCGCATCGACGGTCTCCAGCAGGTGGGTGCCGCCACACAGCACGTTGTAGGCCAGGGTCAGAACGTGATCGGACTCGTGATACGGCAGATGGACCTTCAACAGCGCCAGATCCTGGTTGATCTGGTCGGCCAGCCCGAGCTTGACGACCAGCCGGTGCACCGCACCGATGCCCCGTAGCTGGTCGCATCAATGTTGGCGCCGACCTCGTAGCCGATCTTGCCTGCACTCATCATCGGCCGTGGCTGCGCGGACCAGTGGCCCGCCTGGGCGTGCCGGGCCGCGACCTTGCGTCGTCGTCGCGCGCTGTTCCGTCGGGACTGGGTGTGCGCTATCTTCATCACCAGAAATGGCCTTTCTTGCGGGATCCAGCTTCGACACTGATTCCCGG
>JBDNIX010000078.1:0-7686 GCA_041688045.1 Nitriliruptoraceae bacterium | reverse complement strand
GGGACGAGGGCGACATGCGGACGTTGGTAACGGGCGGAGCCGGGTTCATCGGCGCGGCGACGGCCCAGGCCCTGCTCGACCGCGGACACGACGTGACGGTTGCCGACGATCTCAGCGCCGGACACCGCGACACCGTGCCGACCGATGCCAGCTTCATCGAGGTGGATGTCACCGTCCCGGGCGCGATCGAACCGGTTGTCCGTGACGGCGGCTTCGACGCCTGTCTGCACTTCGCCGCGCTGATCGAGGCCGGCGAGTCCATGCGAGCGCCAGAACGATTCTTCACGGTCAACACGGCAGGGACGGCGCGCCTGTTGGAGGTGCTCCACCGGCACGGTGTCGGACGCTTCGTACTGTCATCGACCGCCGCGGTCTACGGCGAACCAGCACGCACGCCGGTCGCCGAGGACGACCGCTTGACCCCCACCAACGCGTACGGCGAATCCAAGCTGCTCATCGAGCGCATGCTGGCCTGGTACCACCGCATCCATGGCACGGAGTTCGCGGCGCTGCGCTACTTCAACGCCGCCGGTGCCACCGCGGCTCACGGCGAACAACACGATCCCGAGACGCATCTGATTCCGCTGGTACTGCAGGTGGCTGCCGGAGCTCGCGACCACATCGCGGTGTACGGGACCGACTATCCCACACCGGACGGCACGGCGGTCCGCGACTACGTCCACGTCCTGGACCTGGCGGACGCCCACGTCCGGGCGATCGAGCAGCTGGGCGACCATGGCGCCCTCACGCTCAACCTCGGGAACGGCAGCGGCTTCAGCGTCCGGGAGGTGATCGAGGCGGCCCGTAGGGTCACTGGCCGGGAGATAGCCACGGAGGATGCCCCACGTCGCGCCGGCGATCCGGCCACCCTTGTCGCATCGTCCGAACGTGCTCGCGGCACGCTGGGATGGAGGCCCGAGCACACCAACCTCGACGGAATCGTGGCGGACGCGTGGCGGCACGTCGTGACCGTCTGAAGCTCCCGGCACTGACGCCGGGCCCGCCGAGCCACCGGTCAGGCGTCGTCGGCCTCGGCCAGCTCGACCTTGCGGAACAGCGGCCACGGCTCACCCAGAACGGTGCCTGCGGTGACTTCCTCGCGCTGCCAACCCCGACCGTCGAGCTGGCCGTCGCCGCCCAGCCACGTGTCCAGGGTCGCCGACGAGAACGGCACGAACGGCGCGAAGGCCACCTTCAACCCCGCGATCGCCTGGATCGCGGTCCACAGCGTGGTCGCCGTGCGCTTCGGATCGGTCTTGGCCGTCTTCCACGGCTCCATGGCGTTGAGGTAGGCGTTGGTCTCCTGCGCACCGTGCAGAGCTTCGCGCAGTGCGCGGCGAAGTTCCACCTGTTCGAGCAGGTCCCGTTCGGCCGTCAATGCGTGGTCGATGGTCGCCAGGATCGTGTGGTCGGGTTGGTCGAGGTCGCCAGGCTCGGGCACCTTGCCGTCGAAGTTCTTCCGCGTCAGGGTCAAAACGCGGTTGACGAGGTTGCCCCATGCGGCAGCCAGTTCGTCGTTGACGCGGCGAGCCAGGTCGTCATCCGTCAGGTCGGTGTCGTTGTACTCCGGAAGGATCGTCGCCAGCGCATAGCGCAGTTCGTCCGCCCCGAAGACGTCGAGGTAGTCCAGCAGCGAGGTGCCGACACCGCGGGACTTGGACGCCTTGGCCCCGCGGAACATCACGTACTGGTTGGCGGGCACGTTGGTGGGCAGGTTCAGCGGGTGGTCCGACCCCTTGGAGTAGCCGAGGAGGTAGGCGGGCCAGAAGGCGGCGTGGAACGGGATGTTGTCCTTGCCGATGAAGTAGAAGCTCTCGGCCGACGGGTCCTCCCACCAGGCCTTCCAGGCATCGGGTTCTCCTCGGCGCTGCGCCCATTCCTTGCTGGCGGACAGATAGCCGATGACGGCTTCGAACCAGACGTAGATCCGCTTCTCCGATGCGTCGGTCGAGATGTCCAGCTCCGGGGGGATCGGGATCCCCCAGGCCAGGTCACGGGTGATGGCGCGGTCGATCAGGCCGTCCCCGACGAACCCCTTGGCCCAGTTGATCACGTGACCGCGCCAGCCGTCCCGCTGCTCCAACCAGGCGAGCAGGTCGTCCTGGAGCTTGGGCAGCAGGATGAAGTAGTGCTCGGTCTCGCGTGGCTCGGGCGTCGCCCCCGACAGCTTCGACCGTGGGTCGACGAGGTCGATGGGGTCCAGCGTCTTGCCGCACGTCTCGCACTGATCGCCCCGTGCATCCGGCGATCCACAGTTCGGGCACGTGCCCTCCACGTACCGGTCGGGCAGGAACCGTCCCGCCTCCGGGTCGAAGAACTGCTCGGTGGTCCGCGTGTCGATATAGCCGTTCGCGTGCAGCGTGCGGAACAGGTCCCACGTGACGTCACGATGGTTGTCGGTCATCGTGGTCGTGAACAGATCGAACGAGATGCCGAGCTTGTCCCACTGTTCGTGGAACTTCGGGTTGAACCGCTCGACGACCTCCTGCGGCGTGACGCCCTCCTGGTCCGCCTTGACCGTGATCGGCGTGCCATGCGCATCCGTGCCCGACACCATCAGCACCTGGTTGCCGGAGATGCGGTGATAGCGCGCAAAGATGTCGGCCGGCAGGTAGCACCCGGCGATGTGGCCCAGGTGCGACAGGCCGTTGGCGTACGGCCACGCAACCGCAACCAGGACGTGTCGGTCTGACGTTTGGTGTGAAGTCATGCCCGCAGCGTAGACCACCCGACGGCCGCCTTAGCCCGCCCCGGAACCCAGCCACGTGAACGGGAACCACGGCAGATTCCGGGCGATCCAGAACACCACGAACGTCACGAGGATGCCGTAGGCGAGCGGGGGTTGGAGCACAACGGGCCGCTGCCGAAGACCGGTTCGCAACGCCAGCCACGCGACCCAGGCGAGCGCCAACAGGGGCAGGGCCACGACGGTCAGCACATTGTGGTCAACCGCCAACGCGACATCCCCCTGGGTGAGGGCATACAGCGCGCGCGTCCCTCCGCACCCCGGACAGTCCAACGTGGTGACGGCGCGGAACGGGCAGGCGGGCGTCAGATGGCCGCGGACCTCCGGATCCAGCAGGCCGACGACCGCCGTACCCGCCACCGCGACCACGCCGACGGCAGCGGGCAACGCCCACGGAGGCAAGGTGCGGACGGCCCGGCTCACCGGGTTGCTCAGTGTCGTCACGGATGGCACGGCTAGAAACCCGCCGACGCGATGCCGATAACGACGAGCAGGCCCCACAGCAACACACCAACGAGCATGACGCCGGCGCTCCAGAGTGTCCAGGTCTTCGCGGTCTGCGCCTTCTGCCGCGCCAGGCCGTACGACCCCAGGTTCGTGGCCGTCTGCGACTGGGCCGCGAAGTAGATCCCGACGACACCCAGCGGCTGGCAGCACAGGATCGTGGCCAGGATCGACTGCCACAGCCAGTTGTCGATCACCGGGCCGCCGCCGGGAAGGGCCGCCGCCGGTGCCGCCTGCCAGGCACCGGGAGGGGGCGGCCCGGCCGATCCCGACGAACCGGGTGGACCGGTCGGTGTCAGCGACGATCCCGGGGGCGGTCCGGCCGACGACGCCGGCGAACGCCCACCGTCCAGCGGCTCCGAGAACGCCGACCAGGCGATGCCGTCCCACCACCGACGGTTGCCCGGATGCTCGGGATCGGGATACCACCCGGGTGCCGGGCGGGCGCCACCATCGTCAGAATCAGCTACCACGGTTGTCCCCTGATCCGATGGCCGGGCACGCTAGTGGCAAACCCCGCGCCGGTCGCCTCCCACCAACCGGGTGGCCGATGGAACCGAACCCCGGCCAGGCCCGCACAACCCCGATGTCCCGCCCGCCCCGGCATTTCTCCGGTGACCGATCGGTCCGTTGATGTCCGACAACCCCACCACGCCCCTGTTCCCCGGCCGCTCGCTGGCCGGGCCGGATGGCCGCTTCCTCGATGTGGATGGGGTGGCGGTTCACCACCGGGTAACCGGGCCGGCGGGCGCTCCGGCCGTCCTGCTGTTCCACCACTTCTACGGCAGCGTGGCGACCTGGCGCCACGTGCAGGACGACCTGTCGAACGACCATCGGGTGGTGTCCTTCGACCGGGTCGGCTTCGGCCTGACCGAGCGCCCACCCCGATCGACGTGGCGCAACGGTAACCCCTACACCCGCCGGATGTCCGCCCGGATCGCAAGAGCTCTCCTCGACAGCATCGAGGTGGAACGCGCCACGCTGGTCGGCTCGTCGGCCGGTGGCACGGCGGCCCTGGAGACGTATGCCCGGGCGCCCGGACGGGTCGGCGCGCTCGTGCTGCTCAGCCCGGCGATCACCGGTGACGTCGGGGCGCCCCGGCGACTGCGGCCGGTGCTGCGCACGTGGCCGCTGCGTGCCATCGGGACGCGCGCCGTCCGCCGCTTCGCCGGGGAGATCACCCCGCAGCGGGTGGCGCGGTCCTGGCACGATTCGTCGCTGGTCACCGCCGACGACGTCGAGGCCTACGCCCGTCCGATGCGCGTTGATGGCTGGGATCGGGGGTTCTGGGAGGTCATGATCGCCGAGCCACCTCCTGACCTGCGGCGGCTGGTGACGTCGATCACGGTGCCGACGCTGGTCGTCGGTGGGGCGTCGGACCGGCTCATCGATCCGGCGCGGAATCGCCGCACGGCGGCCGCCATCCCATCGGGCCGCTTCGCGCTGTTGCCGGGGGTTGGCCACACGCCACAGGAGGAACGGCCCGACCTGTTGCTACCCGTCCTGCGTCGATTCCTCGACGAGGTCGATCGGGCGTAGCCGATCCGTGTCGGCGAGCGGATCGGGCAGGTAGCCGTCGACGTCCTCGTCAGGCTGGCCCTCGTCGGGCGAGACGACCCGCTCGTCGGGGAGTTCCCGCAGCACGTGGTCGATGTAGTGGTGGGCCGCCTCGAACAGGTCGATGTCCGCGCCTTCCTCGGCCGACAGACGATGCCAGTGTTCGAGGACCTCGTGGAAGATCTCGGCCGGGTCGCGCCGTCCGCGCAGTTCCTCCGGAACGACCGCGACCGTCGGTTGGAACGAGCGCTCCATCCACCGATGGGCGATGACCGATTCCGGGAGTGGCCGCCCTTGCTCCTGCTGCAGCCATGCCCCGAAGTTGTGGATGTCGTTGAGCAGCCGTCGCGCCTGGTTGTCCTGGACGTCCATCCCCGTCAACTGCCGCAGGATCCGGCGGTAGCGGCCGGGTTCGAGCACGCAGGTCTTGAGCTTCATGCGGGTCATGCCCGGTTCGTCCTGGACCAGTTCCAATTCGTCGACGTCGTAGCCCAACTCGTTGATACGGCGCAGACGCTCGTGGATCAGGTACCGCTCGTCGTCGGCAAAGACCTCGTCGGTGGTCAGCTCCGCCCACAGCCGGTCGTAGCGCTGCGCAAGTTCTTCGCCCAGCTCGAACGCCTCGACATCTGCCGCCAGGACACCGGACGCCTGCAGGTCGAACAGCTCGCCCGCGCACTTCTCGATCGCCAGCTCGATGTCCATTCGGCGCTGGCCGGGAGACAACTCGTCGTAGAGCTCGCCCGTCTCCGTGTCCACGAGGTACGCCGACAGGCTTCCGGCATCCCGACGGAACAACGTGTTGGACAACGAGCAGTCACCCCACACGAACCCATTGATGTGCAACCGGACGAGCAGATGAACCAGGGCGTCCAGGATCGGATCGCGGAGCATGCGGTGTTCCTGACGGAGGAACAACAGTCTGTACGGCACCGAGAACTCGAGGTGTTCGGTGATCAACACCGCGTCCAAACGCTCCCCTTCGGAGGTGTCGCGCCGGCTGACGACACCGACCACGTCGACGACCGGGACGCCCTCCTCCTTCAGGCGACGCAGGAACCGCCACTCACGCTCGGCGTACCGGCGGGGGAGTTCCTTGAGGTGATACAGCCGTCCGCCGTACCGCACGGTGCGCACCACGTGCCGGTGGATACCCATCGGCATCTCGACCAGTCGATCGTGGTCCCACTCGGCCAGCGGCTCGTCCCACGGCAGATCCAGGAAGTCCGGGTGCCCCGTTCGCGCGGTGAGTTGAAAGCGCACCGCGGGAGACCTCCTGCTGGGTGTGCACGTCGCGGCCGCGCACGAGGCGCGGCCGCGACGGCGTCTGGCTCATCCCTTGACGAACCCTGCGGTCAGTCCTCGGATGAAGAAGCGCTGCAGGCCGAAGAACACGATCAGCGGAACCACCATGGTGATGAATGCGCCGGCGGTTAGCAGATGCCAATCCTGCCCACGGGAACCAACCAGTTCAGCCAGCGTACCCGTGACGACCTCGTTGTTGACCATGAACACCAGCGCCACCAGGAAGTCGTTCCAGGTCCACAGGAACTGGAAGATATCGCGTCAACCTGATCATGGATCATATACATCGTCGTCACACCAAGCCGAGCCTGCAACGACGCAATCTCCAAACGCATCGCCACCCGCAACTTCGCATCCAAATTCGACAACGGCCCATCCATCAAAACGCCTGCGTCCCATCCGGATACACCTTCTCCAACCCGTCAAGAACAACCTTCGCCATCGGACACTGCCTCGTACGTCGTGTGAATCCACGGCGCCAGCCGTCCGTGGACCGTGCTTCGCGCGCCTCTCCACCACCACTCTGGCGGTCGGGACACGAAACTGCAAGCGCTTGCGGCAATCGGCGAACATTCGTCCAACGCAGCGATCGCGGGCTCTGCGGCGAGGAGCTACCAGCGGTACGCGAGGCCGGCAGGCGGTGGGCCGGTCGTATGACGCACCACCAGGCGGGTGGGGTGACGTTCGTGGGAGGGCGCGCAGGTGGGGTTGGCCAGTCGGTGCAGCAGCAGCGCGGCCGCGCGTTCGCCGAGCCCGACGACGTCCTGTCGGATCGTGGTCAGCCCCAGGTACTCCGACACGTCGTGATCATCGAAGCCCACCACCGACAGGTCATCCGGGATCCGAAGGCCGGCATCGCGCGCCACCTGCATCGCTCCGATCGCCATCTCGTCCGAACAGCAGAAGACCGCTGTCGGTGGGTCATCGAGCGCCAGCAGCTGATGCATCGCCTCCGCGCCCCCCTCCAGCGAGAAGTTCCCCGCCACGGTCAGCCGTGGATCGGGCTCCAACCCCACGGTCGAGAGCGCGTCGAGATAGCCTCCGTACCGGTCGACGGGCACGGAGAAGCGAAACGGGTCGTCGTCGACGCCGCCGATCAGCGCGATGCGCTGATGGCCCAGACCGGTGAGATGGCCCACCGCCAGACGTGAGGCGGCGAGGTTGTCCACGATCAGCGACGACGCACGTTCCGACCGGATCCCCACGGTGACCATCGCCACGTCCGACCCGTGGATCCGCTCGAGCTGATCGACGGCCAGGGGCGCATCCAACAGCAACAGACCGTCGACCCGTTTGCGGAAGGGCAGGTCCTCGACGAACCGGGCGACGCCTCCCGGTCCGGGCATGCTGAACGGCAGGACGTCGTAACCCGACGCCGCCACCACGGCCTCTACGCCGGAGAACACCTTCGCGTAGAACCACTGACCGAGCATCGGCACCGCCAACCCGACGGTGCGGCTGTGACCGCTCGCGAGTCGTGACGCCGAAGGATCGGCGATGTACGCCAGTTCCTCGGCAGCGGCCAGGACGCGTTGGCGGGTGGACGGCGCCACGTTGGGTAGCCCCCGTAGCGC
>JBDNIX010000077.1:0-5867 GCA_041688045.1 Nitriliruptoraceae bacterium | reverse complement strand
TCACGGAACGCCGCACCGATCTGGGCGGGATCATCGAACGTCGTGGTCAGCAGGATGGTGATGGCCTGCTGGTCATCGACGGTCCGCTCGAGCGTCCAGGCATCCGATTTCGACGCCGCGGCGGTGACCTCGATGGTCGGGTCGATCGCCAGCGCATCGAGTTCATCGAGCAGCGCATCATCCATCCTCACGGCCAACGATGCCGTCCCCGTACCATCCCGATCCAGGTCGGCGGTAGCCGTGAGGTCCAGGCGGCAGCCCGTCGTGGCCAAGCTGATCAGAGCCAGCACGGCGACGATCCGACGGGGCAGGACGTGAACGAGGACTCCAGATGGGGCGGGGCATGGTCGATAGAGAGAAGGCTAGCGATGCGTATGAAGACGACGGCAGGGAACTCGACGTGACGCCACCCAAACGCAACAGCTCGGTCTCACTCGACATCCGCGACCGCGAGACCGCGCGTAATCGGGATGATGTGGACGCGAAATCGGATGACCACCGTGCCGCCGATGGACCCGGCGACGACGGCGGCGTGCTCACGGACGACGATCCGCACGACGACGAACCACGCGACGAACCACCTCTGGACCTCGCCGGTCCGCGCCGCCGACGCCGCCTGGGCGAGGTCCTGGTCGAGGCCGGGATTCTCACCGAGGAGCAGTTGCTGGCGGGACTCGACGCCTGCGCACCCACAGAACGCCTCGGGCACGCGCTCGTCCGCCTTGACATCGCCGACGAGGAATCGGTCGCCGACGCCGTGGCCAAGCAACTCGGCCTCCAGCGGATCGACCTGACCACCGACCGGCCGACCGACGAGGCCATCGAGATGGTCCCGGCGAAGCTGGCCGCCCGGCACGAGATCGTTCCGGTGCGGCTGGACGGCGAGGTGCTGGTGCTGGCGACGGCCGACCCGTCCGACGTGGCCGCCATGGACGACGTCCGCCTGACGGCACGGGCACGCAAGGTCCGCCCCGTCATCGCCACGGAATCGGCCATCGAGATCGCGCGACGCCGCGCCTATCGGACCGATGCGGCCCGCGGCCTCATGCACGACCTCGAGGATGCCGAGGAAACGCCGGACGACAATGACGACGACCTACAGGACGACCTCGACAGCGACGCACAGCCGATCATCAAGCTGGTGGGCACACTGCTGGCGGACGCGGTCGTGGCACGGGCCAGCGATGTCCACGTCGAACCCGACCGCGACGGACTGGCCGTCCGTATCCGCGTGGACGGACTGCTGAAGGAACGTGGACACGTCCCGCGGTCGATGTCCGGCCAGGTCGTCTCCCGGCTCAAGATCATGTCCCGCCTGGACATCGCGGAGCGTCGCCTGCCCCAGGACGGCCGGGCCACGGTGCGTATCGACAATCAGGAAGTCGACCTTCGTGTATCGACCATGCCGACGATGCACGGTGAGACCGTCGTGCTGCGGCTGCTGCCCAAGGGCGCGGAACGTGTCCCCATCCGGGACCTCGGCCTCACCGACCATGCGCAGACCCAGTTCCTCGAGGCCCTCGACCGTCCGCAGGGTCTGGTGCTGGTGACCGGCCCCACCGGATCGGGCAAGACCACGACCCTGTACGCGGGGCTGGAGGCCGTCGCGGACCCGACGCGCAACGTCATCACCCTGGAGGACCCGGTCGAGGGCGAACTCAGGGGCGTCAACCAGACCCAGATCCAGCCCAAGATCGGCTTCACCTTCGCGCGAGGTCTGCGCCACGTCCTGCGGCAGGACCCCGACGTGGTCCTCGTCGGCGAGATCCGCGACCAGGAAACAGCAGCGCTGGCCGTCGAGGCATCCTTCACCGGGCACCTCGTGCTCGCCACGCTGCACACGAACAATGCACCGTCCTCCATCGCCCGACTCGTCGACCTGGGCGCGGACCGGTTCCTCGTGGCCTCCGCACTGCTGCTGGTCGTCGCACAGCGGCTGGCGCGGCGGCTGTGTCCGCGATGCGCGGAGCCGACGACGCCGGACGCTGCCCTGATCGAGCGCGCCGGGATCACCGTGGCCACCAAGCGCAAGGCGACCTTCCTCGAGTCCCCCGGCTGCAACCACTGCGATCACACCGGCGCGGTGGGACGGGTCGCCATCAGCGAGGTGCTGCCCATGACCCCGCAGATGCGCGAACTGATCATCGAGGGTGCGGCGGAGAGCGCGATGACGCGGTTGACCACCGAAGGGGGCATGATCAGCCTCCGCGACGATGCGGTCGCCCGCGCCATCGCCGGCGACATCTCCCTGACCGAGGCGATCCGGGTCACACCCGACCCGTAGGAACGCCGGGCGCTGCACCGGTCGCGACCTCCGGCGACCTCGCTACCCTCGTGGGTGGACGATCCGCGCAACGCAGGAAGGCTCCAGCGTGCCCACCAAGGAACAGGTTCACGACCTCCTCGCGACCGTCGACGACCCGGAGATCGACAAACCGATCACGGAACTCGGGATGGTCCAGGACATCGCGATCGAAGGACGTCGCGTCGGCGTTCAGATCAAGCTGACCATCCCCGGCTGTCCGCTGAAGGACCGCATCACCCGCGAGGTGACCGAGGCGGTCATGCGGCTCGACGACGTCGACGACGTCCAGGTCGCCTTCGGCTCGATGACCGACGAGGAACGCAAGACGCTGTCGGCGAACCTGCGCGAAGAGCGCGGGGCCGCGAACCCGGAGATGGACATCCCCTTCGCGGCGGCCGATTCGGACACCAAGGTGATCGCCGTGGCGTCCGGTAAGGGCGGTGTCGGCAAGTCCTCGGTGACGGTGAACCTCGCTGCGGCTCTGGCCAAGCAGGGCTACCGCGTCGGGGTCATGGACGCCGACATCTACGGGTACTCGATCCCCCGCATGCTGGGTGTGTCGGGGAAGCCCGTGTCCTTCGAAGGCATGGTGATGCCCCTGCAGGCCCACGGCTGCAAGGTCATCTCGATCGGCTTCTTCACGGATCCGGACCGGTCGGTCATCTGGCGGGGTCCCATGCTGCACCGTGCGCTGCAACAGTTCCTCGGGGACGTGCACTGGGGCGAACTGGACTTCCTGCTCTGCGACCTCCCCCCGGGGACCGGCGACATCGCCATCTCGTTGGCCCAGATGCTTCCCAACGCGGACATGGTGCTCGTGACCACGCCGCAGCAGGCTGCGCAGAAGGTGGCGCTCCGCGCCGGGAAGGCGACCGAGCAGACCGGCATGAAGGTGGCCGGGGTGATCGAGAACATGGCCGGCTTCACCGATCCCGACACCGGCAAGACCCACAACATCTTCGGAACCGGCGGTGGCCAGGAGCTCGCTGAAGCACTCGGTACGGAACTGCTCGGTCGGATTCGGATCGACCCGCAACTGCGCGAGGCGAGCGATGCCGGCGTGCCGCTGGTCGTGTCGCACCCGGACGTCCCCGCATCCGTCGCGATCACCAAGGTCGCAACGGACCTGGCCGCGAAGTCCAAGTCCATCATCGGCCGCTCGCTGCCACTCAGCGTGTCCTGACCTTCTGCTCGAGGCGGCGTCCCAGCGTCTGCCAGCAGCCCGCGGACAGGACGCCCACGCCGACACCGGCGACGACGTCACTGAGGTGATGCACGCCGACGTGCAGGCGTGACACCCCGACGGCCAGCACGGCAGCCCCAACGAACAGCCGTCCGCGGGCGGTCAGGTGTGGTGCCACGGTCGCGGCGGTGGAGGCCGCGACCGCCGCGTGGCCCGACGGCCACGAGGACCCGGCAGGGATCGACACGAGCCGGTGGGCCGCCCCCGTCTCGTAGGGCCGGAGTCGAGGCAACAGCGGCTTGGCGGATTGCGCGGCCACCCACGCCAGTGCACCCGCCGCCGCGACATCGCGTCCCGCGGTCCGCCGGCCCAGCGCCGCCAGGGTCGCGGCGATCCCCGCCGTGCCGTAGATCGATCCCAGATCCGTGACCACGGCCACGACCCGATCGGAGCGCGGGGTGTGGAAGGGTCGCAGGTACCCCCCGACCACGGTGTCGAGCGACTGCGCGGCCTGCGTCCGGATGGACACATAGGAGCCGGCCACGGCGCCGGCGGCGATCACCATGGTCGCGATGGCAGGCCCAGCGACGGCTGAGGACCGGTGTCCGCCGCGCCCATTTCGGCGCATCGGCACTAGGTGGCCTCCGGATCCATCGGCGGTGGCTCGTCCTCGGCACGCACGGGGGCTCGCGATGGCCGCGCCGCCTCAGGATCGTCCAGCAGGCCGCGTGCCGAACGCGAGACGTCGTCCCGGGCTCCCCGGAACTCGTCCCGGAGTCCACGGATGTCACGCTCCAGATCCCCAAGGTCGGCGGCTTCCCGGAACTCGCGGACGTTGCGTCCCGCCTCGTTGCGGACCTTGGCCAGGAACTTCGCCGCAGTGCGCGCCAGCTCGGGCAGGCGATCCGGTCCGAAGACCAGCAAGCCCACGATGGCGATGACCATCAGCTCCTGGGGCCCGGGCACCGTTGCAACTCCTCGACAAGAAGTGGCAGCCTAACCGTTGCCGGTCACGCGGGATCGGTCCGCGTCACTCATCCCGCGGACGCTCACTGATGGTGACCTCGACCTCGATGCGTTCGCCGTCGCGGATCACCACGAGCTCGACGGTGTCGTCGGGTGAGAGGCGCCGAACCTCCGCGACCAGCTGTGACATCGTGGCGAGGGGTTCGCCGTCGAACTCGACGATGATGTCCCCGGGGCGAAGACCAGCGTCTGCGGCGCCGGTCCCCGGTTGCACGGAATCGATGACTGCGCCACGGCTAGCCGGGAGCCCGAAGTCCTCCGCGATGTCCGGGGAGACGTCGTTGCCGGTCACACCCAGCAGCGGCTGACGGACGAAGCCCGAACCGATGAGCTGGTCAGCCGAGGAGATGGCCTGTTCCCAGGAGACGGCAAAGCCCACCCCCTGGCTGGCCCCGGAACGGGACAGGATCGCCGTGTTGATCCCGATGAGCCGTCCCTGCGCATCCACCAGCGCACCACCGGAGTTCCCGGGGTTGATGGCCGCGTCGGTCTGGATGACCGACGGGATGACCTGCGCGACCCCGGCCTGCTCGTCGATCCGGATCTCGCGGTTGAGCGCACTGATGATCCCGGCGGTGACCGACGCATCCAACCCGAACGGGGAGCCAATGGCCACGACGGTCTCCCCCACGATCAGGGGCTCGTCGTCCGGCCGCAGATTGATCGCCGGGAGTCCGGTGCGCTCGACCTGCAGGACCGCCAGGTCGTTGAGCTCATCGCTGCCGATGATGTCCGCATCGACGATGTCCCCGCTGGCAAGGCGAACCGTGACATCCACGTCGCCCTCCATCGCGGGCTCGATGACATGGTGGTTGGTCAGGATGTAGCCGTCAGATCGATAGATCACCCCGGAGCCCAGCGATCCACCGCCTTGCGCGCCGGGCACGGTGCTCCCGCTGACGTCGATGGTCACGACGGAGGGCGTCACGGCCTGCGCGACACCCGGGACGATCGTGGCTCCGTCACCGGCAACCTCGATAGAGGGGGCCATGACATCGGTCGAGGTGGCCTGCGGTGGGTCATCGGTGACCGTGCCATCCTCCGGCAGGACCAGCAGCAGGGTGCCGAGCGTGCCGAGCACGGCGCCGAACATCGCACCGATGGTGATGCCCACGACACCTCGGCGCCGCTTGGGGGCGGGTGGATCGACGGTGCCCGTGCCGTCGGGTGGCCGGACGGAGCCGAACGGTGAACCCGGTCCGGTGGCGGATTCGCCGAACTCGGCCGACGGTGCCTGTGGAAAGCGTGCCAGCGGCTCCGGCGCCGGATGACGCCGAACGTCCGCCGGCTCATCCGGGTCCGACGTGCCGACCGATGTCGACGTCGACGGTGCGTCGGGTGTCGACGCCGGTC
>JBDNIX010000435.1:0-8144 GCA_041688045.1 Nitriliruptoraceae bacterium | reverse complement strand
TGGAACGGCCCGTGGTCGTGCTCGGCCTAGACATCGACATCGACCCGACCAAACGGGACCGTGCCGACGAGGTCCGGCGGGCGATCTATGCCGCGGCGACCCGGGCACGCTCCCTGCTGATCGTTGTCGGCGACCCCGCTGCCGCCTCGGCGATGGGTCTGGATGGCCTGGCAGCCCGACTCGACGGGTCACGTTGAGGATGCATCCTCAGACCTCGTGGAGGACCGGTGGACGGCGGCGCGCCGGGATGACCGGGGCAATGGCTGAGACGAGATGTCGCAGCCCCTCGGTACGGTCGCGCAGTTCGAAGGTCAGTGCGAAGGTCGGGTTCGTGCCGGCCGGGGGACGCGCCCGCGGGGGCGGGGAGGGGATGGACATGGATGGAAGCTGGCTGTGAGGATCATCCGTGCTTCCTCGGTGGACGTGCTCGCTGACGGTCTGGCCCGCCGGTTGGCGGAGCACCCGCCAGCCGATGCGATGATGCCCATCGACGTGGCCGTGCCCAGCCGTGGCATGGAACGGTGGCTCACCCAGCGGTTGGCGAACGACCTCGGCGCCCACGACGGCGGAGCCGGGGTGTGCGCCAACGTCCGCTTCCCGTTCCCCGGCGCGCTCGTGCAGCGCGTGCTGACGGGAGTGCTGGGCGACGACGCCGCGACAGCGGATCCCTGGGCGCCCCAACGGCTGGCCTGGCCCCTGCTCGCCCACCTCGAGACGCTGTCGTCCGACCCGGTGAACGCCCCGCTGTTGGCACACCTCACCGACGCGGGTGAGCGGGCCGAGCGCCGCCGGTATCCCCTCGCGCGTCGCGTCGCGGATCTGTTCGACCGCTACGCGATGTACCGATCCGAGATGGTGCGCGTCTGGGCCGACGGCGGGTCGACCGGTCCTGACGGTGAACCGCTTCCGTCGAACATGGCCTGGCAGCCACCTCTGTGGCGCGCGCTCGTCGAGCGCGTTGGGGCACCCAGCCTCGATGCTCGCTTCCATCGGGCGCTCGCGGCGCTCGAGCACGGCACCATCGCCCGCCCCGAGAACCTGCCACCCGAGGTGACGATCTTCGGTGTGGTTTCCCTGCCGCCGCTGCACCTCGAGCTCCTGGCGGCGATCGGCTCGCACGCCGAGGTGACCATCCACGCGGTCACGCCATGTGCGCTATGGGCGCCGGGGACCGCACCAACGCTGCCCCGCCATCCGCTGCTGGCCTCCTGCGGGATCTCCGCCATGTACGGGCACGCCGCCCTCGCCCGCCACGAAGCTCCCAGCGATACCGGAAACGGCACCGTCCCCACCTCCGACACCGCTCCTGGCTTGGCCGCCGACGCCACCGCCTTGGCGATCCTCAAGGCCGACATCCGTCACGATCGGCGTCGAGGCGAGCCCGCGCACCCGTCGGTGCCGTTCGCGGCGGACGACCGGTCGGTCCAGGTACATGCCTGCCACGGACCGATGCGCCAACTGGAGGTGCTGCGCGAGGTGCTGCTCGGCCTGCTCGAGGACGACCACACCCTGCAGCCGCGGGACATCGTGGTCCTGTGTCCGGACATCGCGGCGTATGACCCGATCGTCGGCGCGGTGTTCTCCGACGGCGACCGGTACGGGGCGGGCGGCAGTGGGGTGCCGGCGTTGCCCTTCCGTGTCGCCGACCGAACGGTTCGCGACGAGAACGCCACAGCAGAGGCGCTGATCGCCGTGCTGGACCTGGTCACGGCCCGGGTCGGTGCCTCCGTGGTCGTGGACCTGCTGGCCACGGCACCTCTCAGCGCCCGGTTCGGGTTGTCGCCGACCGACCTGGCGACCCTGCCCGCCTGGGTGCTGGGCACGGGTATCAGCTGGGGTATCGACGCTCGGCACCGTGACGAGCTCATCGGACTCGACGACGCGGCACATACCTGGCGGGCCGGCCTGGACCGGCTGGTGCTCGGCGCCGCGATGGCCGACGACGGCACCCGCATGGTCAGTGGTGTCGTCCCCTACGACGACGTCGAGGGCGGCGACGTCGAACTGCTCGGACGGCTCACCGTCGCGACCGATGCGCTGTTCACGAGTCTCCGTTCGCTGGAGGCACGTCGACCGATCGCGGCGTGGCAGCAGGCACTCGAGCGCATCGTCGACGACCTGCTCGATCCCGGGCCGGGCGTGCGCAGCGACGCGCAGTCGACGCGGGAGCTCGCTGCCATCCGGGAAGCGTTGGCCACGATGGTCGACGACAGCCGGGACGCTGAGGGGACTCCGAGCCGGATCACGCTGACCCTCGAGGAGGTGCGCACCGTCGTCGGCTCCCACCTCGGTCAGCCGTCGGGCAGCGCAGCCTACGGCACCGGCGCGATCACCTTCGCTGGGCTCGAGCCGCTGCGCAACGTCCCGCACCGGGTCGTGTGTCTCGTCGGGCTCGACGACGGCGCGCTGCCCCGCAGCAGCCACCGTCACGGTTTCGACCTGATCGCCGCCCACCCCCGTGCCGGTGACCCCGACCCGCGGATCGAGGACCGCCAGCTGCTGCTTGACGCGATCCTGTCCGCTGGCGAACACCTCGTGGTCACCTACACCGGGCATGACGCCCGGACCAACGAACTGCGGCAGCCCGCCGTCCCGATCAGTGAACTGCTCGACGTACTCGGTGAGACCCTCACGATCGACGGAGCATCCGGTGAGGTGGTGCAGGACCGGTTGGTGACCTCGCATCCTTTGCAGCCCCACAGTCCCCGCTACTTCCACGACGCGGTTGACGGCGAGGATGAGGTGCCCCGGGCGTTCGACCGCCGACAACTCGCTGCGGCGGTCACCTCGCTCGGTGCGCGGATCCCCGCCCCCGACTTCCTCCCGGCGGACCACCCGTTGCCCATGCCGGGGGAGGACGAACTCGACCCCCACCTCATCGAGTTGGCCGATCTGATCCGCTTCCTCGAGCACCCCGTCCGACACCTGCTGCAGCGGCGGGTCGGCATCCTGCTGGGCGAGGACGACCGTCGTCTCGAGGACCGTGACCCCACGGAGATCGGCCATCTCGAGCGGTGGAAACTCGGTCAGGACCTCCTGGACCGGAGCCTCGCGGGCGCTGCGCCGACGCGGTGGCGCGAGCTCACCCTCGCCTGTGGCACCGTGCCGGTTGGTGGGATCGGTGAGGTAGCGCTCGACGGGATCGAGGAACTCGTCGACAAGCTCTGCGACTGCGTCTCGGGTATCCCGGGAGACCGAGCTCCGCTGCCCATCGACGTGCTGTTGCCGCTGCCTGGTGTTGCCGGGGAGGAGTTGCCGTCCCGGCGCATCGTCGGATCCGTGGACCTGATCGGCAGCACCGTCGCCCACGTCAGCGTGTCGACGCTCAAGGCCAAGCACCGGATCGCGACCTGGACCCGGCTGCTGGCCGCCACCGCCACACAGCCGGCACGTCGACCCTCGGCGCGGCTGATCGGCCGCGACGGTCGCGTCAAGGCCGGCTACCGGGACCACACCCTGAAGCCCCTGGCCGACACCCGCCCCGAGCACGACGAGCGAGATGGAGCCGCCATCGCCGCGCAGCACCTCGGCGAACTCGTGGCCCTGTACCTGCGCGGCCAAGCGGAGCCGGTGCCGCTGCTGCCCGAGGTCTCCCGCGCCTACGCCGACTGCCGGCTGAAGGGCAAGGGCCACGCCGAGGCAATCCGATCTGTGCTGAGCGTCTGGGAGGGCAACGACAAACACCCCGGGGAGCAGCAGGACGCCTACGTCGTCCAAGCCTTCGCCAGCGGGTGCGACCTCGCTGACCTGGCCGAACGCACCACCTTCGCCGACGACGCCATGCAGGTTTGGCAGCCCATCATCGCGGCCGAGGTGGGCACATGAGCGCGCACGTGGCGGAACGCTTCGAGGCGGCGGGTCCCCTGCCGACCACGTCCCTCGCGTTGGAGGCCAGCGCGGGAACCGGCAAGACCTGGACGTTGACCGCGCTCGCCGTGCGCTACATCGCCGAGACCGACATCACCCTGCCCGAGGTGCTGCTGGTGACCTTCACCCGCGCGGCGACCGCCGAACTGCGCGAGCGGGTCCGGGTCCGGCTCTCCGAGACCCTCGCCGCCGTCGAACGCGCCCTGGTTGATCCGGCGTGGACGGCGACCGACGACGTACTCGAACGGATCGTCGGGGACGCCGCCCGCCACGACGACGATGGTGAAGAGTTGCGGCGCCGACGTGACCGGTTGCGTCGGGCAGCCCAACAGCTCGACGAGGCCACGATCTCGACCATCCACGGGTTCTGTCAGCAGATGCTGCAGCACGCGGCGCTCGAGGCCGGCGTCGACTTCGACGCGGTGCTGCTCGATGACGACGCCGATCTGCTGGCTGAGATCGTCGACGATCACATCGCCCTGCAGCTACGGCCCGCCACCGCCGCCTGGGTCCGCTACCTGCAGGAGTGCGCCGGGGTGAGCCGCGAACGGCTCACCCGTCTCGCCCGGGAGGTCGCGAGTCTCCCGAGTCTGCAGCTGCGACCCGCCCACCTCGACGACGAGGACGGCCCTTGCCTGCGTCCCTGGCAGGATGCGCTGGAGGACTTCCGGACGGTGTGGACGGGCGGCGGGCGTGAGGATGTGGTCGCGCTGATCGGCCAACTCAAGGACGACGGGGCCTTCGAGAACCCGAAACAGCGGACCTTCTCCGCCAACGCCGCCCAGAAGCAGGCCGCCCTCGTGGACACATGGTTGACCGAGGACCGGTCGTTGCCGCCCGGCAAGGTGGACCGCAAGAAGTCAGTGCACAATCCGCCGAACTATCCGGTCGCCTACTTCACCGCGACCGCGCTGGCGTCGAAACTGCCCGACGGCGCCGCCGCCCCACACCACGAGGTACTGGAGTCCGCGACCCGGCTGGTCGCTGCCGCATCCGCCCCCGCGACCCTGTTCCTGCACCGGGCCGCCACCTACATCTGGCGTGAGCTCGACCGCCGCAAACGCCAGCGCACCGTGTTGACGTTCGACGATCTGCTTCGCCGGCTCGCGGATGCCCTCGAGGACGACGGCATCGGTGCGGCGGTCCGGGAGGCGATCCGTCAGCGCTACCGGGTCGCGCTCATCGACGAGTTCCAGGACACCGACGCCATCCAGTGGCGCATCTTCGACGCGCTGTTCGACACCGACGAGCCCTTCATCCTGATCGGCGATCCCAAGCAGGCGATCTACGCCTTCCGCGGAGCCGACATCCACACCTACGTGGCTGCGCGAGACGGCCAGCCCGACCGACGCACCCTGCAGACCAACCACCGCAGCGACGAACGTTACGTCGAGGCGTGCAACGTCCTGTTCGGTCAACCCGGGGCGTTCGCGACCGTCGACATTCCCTACCACCCCATCGACGCCCACCACCCTGACCGGCTAACCGCCCCCGGCGACCGGGCGGCCCTGCAGCTGCGTTACATCCACCGTGATGCCGGCGAACTCGACGACCGCGGCACGGGACCGTTCTGGTTGAAGAAGGGCTGGGCGGACCGGGCGCTACCCGGCGACGTGGCCAGCGAGGTCGTGTCGCTGCTCACCGATGGACTCACCATCACGGACGGCGATGACCCACGCATCCTCGTCCCACAGGACATCGCGGTGCTCGTGCGAACCAATCGCCGCGCCGACGCGGTCCAGCAGGCGCTACGCGACGCCGGCGTCCCCGCCGTGATCCAACGCGGCGGAAGCGTGTTCGCCACCGAGGAGGCCGAAGCGCTGCAGCGTCTGCTCGCCGCGCTGCTGCGCCCGGGAAACGAACGCCTCGCCGTCACGGCTGCGGCCAGCGTGTTGTTCGGCCGGGACGCCCCGACCCTGGTCGCGCAGCGTGACGCGCTCGACCGCGAGGTCGAAGAGGACGGCCCACCGGCGGACCATTCCGAAGCGGTGGACGCCACCGACCTCGCACGGGCGTGGGACGATTGGGCCGACGCACTCACCCGGTGGGGACAGCGGTGGCATCGCGACGGAGTGTTGCCAGCGGTTCGTGACGCCTTCACAGAAGACGGCGTCGCCGAACGGCTGCTCGCCACCCCCGAGGGTGAGCGCCGACTGACCAACGTCCGGCATCTGATCGAACTGCTGCACACCGCTGAAACCTCCGAGGGCCTCACGCCCAACGCGCTACTCGATTGGCTCCAGACGCACCGCGCCGACGCCGCCGACGGGGACCAGCCGAGCACCGAGACCGAACTCCGCCTCGAGGAGGACGCGCAGGCCGTCCGTGTCGTCACCGTCCACGGCAGCAAGGGCCTGCAGTACCCGGTGGTGCTGTGTCCCGACCTGTGGGACGGCCGGATCCGGGTCGATGAGGCCCTCACCCGCTTCCACGACCCGACCATCCCCGATCCCCGTGAGGCGATCGCGCTCGACCTCGACGTCGACACCACCAGCGAGGGCAAACGACGCAGCATCGAACTCGCCACCAAAGAGACGCGGACCGAACAGCTCCGCCTGGCCTACGTCGCGCTCACCCGCGCGCAGCACCGCTGCATCGTGTGGTGGGGGCCGTTCAAGGACGCATCGACCTCCGCGCTCGCGAGCCTGCTCCACGGCGGCCTGCAGGCGTCGGCCGAGGGTCGGCTCACGCGTGGCGAGGACCGGCTGGCCGCGGACGACGTCGACCTCGTCGGCGACCTCGAGATGTTGGCCGCGGTAGCTCCCCGGGCGATCGGGGTCGAGGTCGTCCAGACACTCCGACACGACGCGAAGTGGGATCCTGCTCCCCGGGACGCACCGCCACTGCGGTCACGCACCTTCGACCGCGGCGACGTCGACCGGGCCTGGCGGCGGGCGAGCTTCACGAGCCTGGTCCGCGGCGCCTCGGCGCACGACACAGCGGCGCCCGGCGCGGCTGACCCGGCCAGCGACGACGGCCGTGACGTCGACGCCCTCCCCGAGCAGGACACCGCCGACCTCACGGTCGCGCCCATCACGCCGGTCGCGCCCATCTCACCGGCCGACACGACCGGGGTCCCCCTCGCGGACTTCCCGCGCGGTGCCGGTCCCGGGACGTTCATCCACGACGTACTCGAACGCGCCGATCTGCGTGCGATGGACGACGAGCCGACCATGAGCGAACTGCTCGACGCGATGGAACAACGGCACGGCATCGACCCCGTCCATCGCCCCATGGTCCTCACGGGCCTTCGCGCCGCGGTCGCGACCCCGCTCGGCCCCGTGGCCGGGGGTGTGGCGCTCGCCGACCTTGGACCGGGCGACCGCCTGAACGAGCTGCGGTTCGAGCTGCCGCTGGCCGGCGGGCACGTTTCGGGTGTGACTGCGGTCACGCTCGACGCCATCGCCGACCTCCTTTCGGCATCGGGGGATCCGCTGCTCACCGGCTACGCGCCACGTTTGCAAGACCCCGCGTTGCGCGGGAGCGTGCGTGGCTTCCTCAACGGCAGCATCGACCTGCTCGCGCGGCTGCCCAACGGTCGCTTCCTCGTCGCGGACTACAAGTCGAACTGGCTCGGAGACCGTGCGAGCGGCCGCTCGGTCGTCACCGACTACCGACCCGACGCCCTGACCGCAGCGATGTACGACCATCACTACGTCCTGCAGGCGCTGCTCTACCTCGTCGCGGCGCACCGCTACCTGCACTGGCGGGTGCCCGACTACACCTACGACACGCACATGGCCGGCGCCGGGTACCTGTTCCTGCGGGGGATGGTGGGACCCGATACCCCGACCACCGACACCCAGCCGTGCGGCATCGCGGCCCTGCGCCCCGACGGTGCACTGGTCGCCGACCTCAGCCGACTGCTCGACCGAGGACGACCATGACGCGGTCGCCTGCACCGGCCGTCGCTTCACTGGAACCGTTCGTGACGGCCGAAGTGCTCACCGGGGCGGACCTCGCCCTGGCCGAACGCCTCGTCGCTCTGTGCGGTGCCGGCGACGATCCTGACGTGCTCCTCGCTGCGGCGTTGGCACTGAGGGCACCACGCTTCGGGCACGTCTGCGTCGAACTGGACCGTGTCGCCGATCGTGTCGCCGTGGAGCCCCAGCTCCACACCGGAAACGCCGTCGCGCCCGATGGGAGCACCAGCGTCCTGCCGTGGCCCGACCCGACCACCTGGCAACGGACGCTCGAGGCCAGCCCCGCCGTCCGTTCCGGGGCCCCGGGGGAGACCCCGCTTGTCCTCGAGGACGGCCGCCTGTATCTGGACCGTT
>JBDNIX010000434.1:0-2820 GCA_041688045.1 Nitriliruptoraceae bacterium | reverse complement strand
CGTGTCAGGACCCGTGTCAGGACCCGTGACACGAGAATGTCACGAGTAGGTCGTCGCTGTGCGCACCTTCGGTGCGGCTGACGCCCGGTCAGCCGTGAAGCGTCGTGAGGTCGTGGCGCGGCCGTCGCGACAATGCCGGTGCAGGTGTTGGTCTCTGTGCGGCCGTCGCGGCTGCGCTGCCGGCGGCCAAGCGGTGCGGAACTCGATGCCTCGCGCCGAGCGTCGCGCGCGGCTGTCCGGCTGAAATGGCCGGCTTGGTTCGATGACCGTTGCAGCACGTCGAGGAAGCGGCCGTTGTGGCCTCGCCCTTGCCACCTTCCCTACACGTTGTAGCATTTGTGCAACGAGAGCTGGAGGGTTGAATTGAGCGCGCTCGACCGTGTGATCGAGGAGCGGGATCGGCGCGATCCTGGTTTCGCTGCTGCGGTGGAAGACGAACTGGCTGAGGTCCGCGCCTTCGATGACGTGGTGAACATCATCCTCGACCGGCTCGCTGAGCTGGGCTGGACCCGCGAGGAGTTGGCCACCCGCGCGGAACTGAATGCTGCGTCCCTGCGGCGCCTGCTCACCTCCCCGTCAGCGAACCCGACCTTCGCCACGATGACATCCATCGCGGAGGCATTGGGTCTGCGGATCGAGATCCGCGAACAGACCTCGATCGAGCAGATGCTCGCGGCTAGCTGAAGTCAACGCTGCGGCTCATCTGGTATGCGTCTCGCCGCTCCCGGACTCGTCGGTAGACGGATGCCGGCATCGCTGTCCGGTTCGGCTTGGAGTCGCCGTCGAGCATGACGAGCGCCGGACCGTCAGGATGGGTCCGGTCGAGCATGCAGAAAAGGACGGTGGGTTGGCCGCCCTGCCGGCAACGCACCTCGTAGATGCCTGCCATCTCCCCGTGCATCGCTTCCCACTTGCCGCCACCGGCGAACGCCGGCGGCGGGGCGTCCCGCACGGCCTTGACAACGGCGATCACCTCAGCGGCGGGCTTCGCGGGGAGATCGAGTAGCCACTCTCTCGCAGGCTTCGTTCCGTCGGCGGTGACGAAGAAGCCATCACGCCACGGTGATCTGCTCAACGGCGCCTCCTCGTTCCGTCTCAGCCCTATGCGGACCAGTCGGACCGATCGCCCGGCGGTCTCCTCCACCCTGCGCGAGGGCGTGTCCGCGCACACTCGAGGTCGATGATCATGCCGTCGGGCCCCGCCCGGAGATGGACCGTCGAACTGATCCGCCAGCCATCGCAGGTCGGGGCAGGACGGGCCAGGTGCCAAGCCGGGAGTAGGGTCATGGTGGCAACATTTTGGCAACGAACCGTCTGGCATCCGCCGGCTTTGGGCGTCACCAGTCGGCACGCGAAACTGCATCTTCGCGTCAGAGGCATATCGCGTCACTGGCGTGCATGAGGTGTCATCGCGTTTCGCAGGTTCAAATCCTGCCCCCGCTACCACGAAACGGCCCTTCGGGGCCGTTTCGCCTTCTCAGGTGACGAGAACTCGCCGGGTTGTCATCCCGGCGGGACGTGCGCGAGTCCCGGCCCGGCTCGACCCCCAGGAGCCGGTGACGCGTTGACCGTCCTCGCCCTCAGACGTTCGGGCCGTGGCGTGTGGCCTCGGGCGTGTTCCGGGAGATCGCTGGGCTCGGTGTCGTGGCGGTGTCGCTGTCAGCGTCTGAGGCGTTCTTGGGGAAACCTCGCCGCGCTTCATCTCAGAGCATGCCGATGTCGCATCACCCCTGCAGTCATCACGTCGGTACCGCCCAGCGTTGGCACCACGAGAATCGCACGAGAACCGTGACTGCGGGCGGTGTCCATCTGCAGTGCATCCGCACAGAACGGAGGCCCTGCACGTCCCGCGCTTGCGTTGGGCCCATCAGCGGCAAGATACACCTTCCTGTGTGTGATGGTGTCCGAACGAGTGGGTCTGGCATGTCACGCACGCGAACCAACATTGAACTCGACGATGACGTCGTCGAGGCAGCGATGCGGTTGTACGGAACCCGGAGCAAGAAGGAGACGGTCGATCTCGCGTTGCGGCGGCTCGTCGGGTCACGGCTTGGTACCGAGGAGGCACTCGCACTCGAGGGTTCTGGGTGGGAGGTTGATCTCGCCCGGATGCGTGAGGACGCACCTCCGGACCCGGCGTGACGGTCCTGGTCGACACCTCTGCGTGGATCGAGTACCTCCGCGGCACGGGTAGCCCGTACACGTACAACGGCTGGATCCGTGACGCCATCGTCGCCGGAACTCCGCTGGCATGGACCGAGCCGATCCTCTACGAGCTCACCGCCGGGGCTGGTAGCCCCCGACGGGTGGAGCAACTGCGCGCCCTGCTCCTGCGCGGGCCGCTCCTCGCCGTCGAGGGACTACAGGACTGGGAGGACGCCACGCACCTGTACCGCTCCGCCCGCTCGAAGGGACTCACGGTCCGTTCCAGTATCGACTGTCTGATCGCTGTCGTAGCGCTCCGGACGCGTAGCCCGGTGCTCGCACTGGACAGAGACTTTGAAGCTCTCGCCCGTGTGTCCAACCTCGAGCTCACGCACCCGCAGCCGTGACGATGTGCGGCGCGTCGATCGAGCCGGTCCGTCCGTAGCACCACGCGGTTGTCGTCAGGTCGCTCGCAGACGCGCGCGGGGTCGTTGGCCCGCCTACGGGATGATGCTCGGGGTCCGTCGGCGCAGCCTTCCGGCGGTCCTGATCCCGGTCCGGGCGCTGGCGAGCTCCGCGATCAGGCCGGTACGCCCCGTCCTCGTGCACGGTGCTCGCCGGTCCGGGCGGCAACGGTGGCGGAGGTCTGGTCGCCGCCCGGCACCTGCACAATCG
>JBDNIX010000433.1:0-7088 GCA_041688045.1 Nitriliruptoraceae bacterium | reverse complement strand
CGAAGACGACAACGGCACGGACCGTGTCAGCCACCTCAACATCGTCAGCCTCTGAACCGCCCGTGTGACCGGGGCACGGACGGTCAGGCCGGGGGCACCGACGGCCCCGGCGGTCAGGCCAGGGGCACCGACGGCCCCGGCGGTCAGGCCTGGGCGGTCACGCCTGGGCGGGGAGCTCATCGAGGATTGCAGCGGTCCGCGCGAACATGCCCTGTCCCGGGTCGAAGCCGTTCTCCTCCGACCACTGCCGGGTCTCGTCGAGGACCTCGCGCAGACGCACGGTCAGTTCGGGTGCCGCCGCCCCGTGCTCGGCGAGCGCGGCGCTGACGACCTTGTCCGGATCGGTCTCGATCAGTTCGCGCACGAGCTTGGGCGGGTCGGGCTCGTCGCGCCAGGCCAGCGCGCAGGCGGCCAGGAAATCGGTCGATTCGAAGTCCGCGTCGGAGGCGATGACGGCGAGGTGCATCAGCGCTTTGGCCGACAGCCGATCGTCATCGGCGACGGCGGCGACCAGCGGGGCGTACTCGCCCAGGTCCTCGTCGTTCAGCAGCGGCGCATGCAGGGTCACGTGCTTGGACCGAACAGGGACGTTCTGATGGACCTCCAGATCCTCCGGGACATCGTCTTCTGCCAGCCACGCCTTCAGCGGCTTCGCGGCCTCCCAGTACGCGGTCGGATCGCCGGCGCGCAGCGACGCCGGCGCAGCCAGGGTCTTGGCTGGGTCCACGGTGTAGGACACGTGGCCCGCTCCGAGCTCGTCGACCTGCGCCCGGGCGTACTCCTCCGAGAGCCATCCCGACACCCGCTTGCCGTGGGCATAGGTGCCGGGCGCCGTCGTGTCGATGCCCTCCGGCGGGCCATACAGCCCCGACAGGTCCGCACGGGTCCGCAACCCGTCCTCCTCGATCAAGGGCAGACGTCGAGGTGGTGTCAGATGATGCACGGTCACGCGGGCCACGGATCGACCTTCCGGTGGGCGGGGCTCCGGCCGAGCAGCCACCGACGTGCGGTGATGGCGCAGGGACGACGGTGGGATCGGCCAGGAAGAACACCATGAGCGTAGTCGCGCCTACGCTGTGCCCTGTGCTCACCGACCCGCACCATCCGGACCTGCGGGCCGCACCCCCGGGATACGCGCTGCGCCGCCCAGGCCTCGCGGATCTCCCGAAGGTCGCGGCCCTGTTCGCTGCGTGCTCCATGGACCGGATCGGGGCCGTCACCATTCGGGAAGGCGACCTGCGCGCCCGGTGGCGGGACGTCGGCGACCTCGATGACGTCCTGCTCGTCGAGCACCCCGATGCGGACCCGCCGCTGGTCGCCTACGCGGAGTTCCACGCTGACGTGGACCCGTGGACCGATGAGTTGGATCTGCACGTGGAGGGCCGTGTCCACCCCGACTGGACGGGTCACGGCCTTGCCAGCTTCCTGCACGACCGTGCCGAAGACCGCGCCCGTCGCGCCGCCGGGGAACTGAAGCGTGACCACGCGATTCTCCGGACCGCCATCGCGGACGGTGACGATCGCGCGCGCCGCTTCTTCGAGGGACGCGGCTACGAACCGGTGCGCCATCTGCTCGAACTGCGATTGGACCTGCACGCTGACCCGCCCGCACCGGTGTGGCCGGACGGCGTCACCTGCCGTCCGTTCGAGCCCGGTCGCGACGACGAGGCTGCCTGGAAGGCGCACCAGCAGGCCTTCGCCGATGTCCCGACCCACCTGCCGATGAGCTTCGACGAGTTCCTCGAGGATCGCATCAACCGTGATCCGGCCTTCGACCCACGGCTCCTGCTGCTCACGGAACACGATGACCAGATCATCGGGTTGGCCGTGTGCCGGGCGGGAACGGAAACCGCGGCCGAGGACGGCTGGGTCCGCGATCTCGGCGTCGTCCCGCAGTGGCGGCGTCAGGGCGTCGGCATGGCCCTGTTGCGCGCCGCCTTCCAGGCGTTCCGTGGGCGGGGTCTGACCGGCGTGGCCCTGGAGGTCGACGACGTGACCATGGACGGGGCCGTCGCGCTCTACCGCCGGGCCGGCATGCGGATCATCCGGCGCACCGATGTCATGGAAGCCGTGCTCCGCGTGGACCGCGACTGACACCACGGACCGACCGGACCGCGGGACTCAGACCGGCGGAATGCCGGGGACCGTGGTCAGCCCGTCGAGGTGGAAGTCCGGATCCTGTGCGTCCGCCTCCTCGATCTCCTCGCGGCGGATGCCCAACAGGAACAGCACGGCGTCGAGGTAGGGCACGGTCACGGCGGTGTCAGCCTGTTGACGGACCACCGGTTTGGCGTTGAAGGCGATCCCGAGCCCCGCCGCCGCCAGCATGTCCAGGTCGTTGGCGCCGTCCCCGATCGCCACCGTCTGCTCGAGGGGAACCCCTTCAGCCGCGGCGATCCGACGCAGCACGGCGGCCTTGCCGGCCCGGTCGATGATCTGACCCTCCAGCCGTCCGGTGAGCCTGCCGTCAGCTACCTCGAGGTGGTTGGCCTCCGCATGCTGGATCCCGAGCTCACGGGCAATGGGGTCGATGACGGCATGGAATCCGCCGGACACCACGGCAACGGTGAACCCCAGGCGGTGCAGCGTCCGGACGAACGTGCGGGCGCCCGGCGTCAGGCGCACCTTGTCGCGCACCGTGTCCAGTACCTCGACGGGCGTGCCGACGAGCTTGGCCACCCGCTCCGTCAGGGACGCCCCGAAATCCAACTCCCCCGCCATGGCGCGGTCGGTGATCGCGGCGACCTCAGCGGCGCAGCCCGCCTCGGCGGCCAGCAGTTCGATCACCTCGTCCTGGATGAGCGTGGAGTCGACATCCATCACGACCAGTCGCTTGGCACGACGTTCGAGGCTCTGGCGCTGGATCGACACATCGACCCGGTGTTCCCCGGCCGCAGCGACAAGCGCAGTGCGCATGTCATTGATTGAGCCGTCGACGACCACGAATTCGTAGGACACCACCGGGTAGCGCGACAGCCGGGCGATGCGGTCGATGTTGCCACCGCCGGCGGCGATGGCTGCGGTCATACCGGCCAGGGCCGCTGGCGGCAGGGTCGGACCGATGACCGTCACGATCGATCGCGGCAGCCCCACCCGCGAAGAGGTGGCTTCCACCACCTCGAAGTCCAGTTGCAGGTTCTGTTCCCATCCGTGGAACAACAGTTCTTTCAGTACGTCGTCGCCATGCGCGACGCCGATGAGCAGGTCCAGCGTCAGCCGCTCACGCACGACGACCTGTTCCATGTCGTACAGCTCGGCACGGCTGCTGGCCAACACCCCCAGTAGCCCGGTCGTGATCCCCGGACGGTCCCGCCCGGAACAGCGAACGAGGATCGTGCGGGTCTCACCAGGGCTGTGGCCGGCGTCGTGGGTGTTCGGGTCCGGGGTCGTCATGTGCTCGAGGCTATCCGTGGGGCGAAGGTGAGACGGAGCTGTCCGCCGTCGTCGCTGACGGCCCACCGATCGAGATGCAGCGCATCGGCACCGGTCGCCAGCAGCGCCGGCAGCTGATCGGCCAGGGGATCGTCGAGGCCCAGATGCAGGTCGGACTCCGGTGGCGACGGGGGCAGCGGACGCGGGTGGCCGCCAGGTACGTCGGTGGCCGGGTCGAAGCGTTCGAGCCGGTCGGCCAGATCACGGATGAGCGGCGCCAGCTGGCGGGCGTTCCCGGCGAGGATCTGCGTCCACAGATCCGGGTTCGACGACGAGATCCGCAGGACGTCGCGCAGCGATCCACCCGAGAACCGGCGCCAGCCAGTCGCATCCACGTCGTCGACCAGGCTCTGGAAGGCGAAGGCCAGGACATGGGGGATGTGGCTGGTGACGGCGGCGAAGCGGTCATGGAAGTCCGGATCCATGAAGCAGACGGTGGCGCCCAGGGCTTCGACGCTGCGCAGGCATCGCAGCAGTTCCCTGCCGGTGAGTCCGGCCGGTGGGCTCAGGATCCAGGTGGCGTCGCGGAACAACTCGCCGTCGCCGGCCGTCCAGCCGGACTGTTCGCGCCCCGCCATCGGATGGGACAGCGAGAACACCGTGCCGGGCCCCTCGGCCGGCAGGGCCTTCGCTTCGAACCCCTCGACCACCGGTGTCTTGACCGACGACACGTCCATGACGATCGACCGCGCGGCCGCCGTCGGTGGGCGGTTTCCGGGGTCCAGCGTGAGCCATGCCTCCCACAGGGAGGCGACCGCCGTCGGCGGCGCGCACAGGAACACCACGTCGGCTTCGGTACGCAGTCGTTGGAGGTCGGCCGCGACGGCTCCCGCATCGGCCGCCTGGGTCACGGCGTCCGGGTCGCGGTCCGCGACCAGCACCGGAACCCCGGCCGCGAGATACCCACGCACGATCGAGCCGCCGATGAGACCGGCCCCGACGACGCCGACGACAGCGATCGGGGATGTCGGATCGTTCGGGACGCCGACGTCCGAGCCGTCGGCGGGACCATCGACCACAGCTACGAACTCCTCGTCAGGCGTGTCAGCGGCCGGGTCGGTGTCGTGGGTGGTGCAGTGTCCGGGTCGGTGTCGTGGGTGGTGCAGCGTCCGGGCGCGAGCGGTTAGCGTCAGGCGACCGCCCGATCCGTGCCCGGAGACTAGCGCTGGTGCCTTCACGTCCGAACCTGCCGACCAACCCGGTGCTGGAGGAGCTCCCGAGCTACTTCACGCAGACGCTCAACGATGCCATGGCGCAGGGCGGCCTGGTCGACTTCTCCGTCGGCGACCCGCACGAACCCACACCAGAGTTCATCCGGCAGGCCCTCCTGGACGCGGTCACCCCGGAGAGCAGCTACCCGAGTGCTGCCGGGCAGCCCCGGTTGCGCCGGGCCATCGCCGACTGGGTCGGGCGCCGCCACGGGGTCGTGGTCGACCCCGAGACACAGGTCCTGGCCACTGCCGGCAGCAAGGAGGCCATCTTCCACCTCCCGTTGGCGGTCGTGGATCCGGATGGATCACGACGTCGGGTGCTCTGGGGCGATCCCGGCTACCCGGTCTATGACCGCGGGACCCGGTTCGCCGGTGGGCTGTCCGACCCGGTCACGTTGACTGAAGACGACGGCTGGCGCCTGGAACTGAACGACCTGGACGCGGATCGCCTCCGGGGGTCCTCGATCGCCTGGCTCAATTATCCGCACAACCCGACCGGAGCCACGGTCGACCTCGACTACTTCCGGCGTCAGATCGCCACGGCTCGCGAGCACGGCCTGTGGCTGGCCTCGGACGAGTGCTATCAGGACGTGTGGTTCGACCGGCCCCCGCCATCGGTGCTGGAGGCGTGCGACGGGGTTCTGACCGGTGTCATCGCCGTGGTGTCGCTGTCGAAGCGCTCCGGGATGACTGGCTACCGATCGGGAGCATTGATCGGTGATGCCGACCTGATCGCCCGGCTGCGGCGCCTGCGGGTGACGACCGGCAGCGGCTCACCCGATTTCGTCCAGGCAGCCGCCGTCGCCGCCTGGGGCGACCAGGACCACGTCGACCAGCGACGGTCGGTGTTCGCCGCCAAGCGCGACGTGCTGCTGCGCTTCTTCGAGCACGTCGACATCGAGGTGTCGGGGTCGGACGCCACGCTCTACGTCTGGTTCCGTGCCCCGGGCGGGGACGATGCCGCCTACGGCCGGGCCCTGGCGGACGCAGGAATTCTGGCGGCACCCGGACGATCGTTCGGACCCGGCGGGACCGGTTGGCTGCGCCTCGCCCTGGTTCCGACGGTGGCCGACTGTCGCACGGCCGTCACGGCCTGGGAGTCAGCCATCGGCGACGGTCGTCTGCCCCGCTGAGTCCGGCGGCCAACCGGCCATCGCCTTCGGCCACTGATCGCATCCGTCGGTCAGAGATCGCCGGCGGGGGGATCGGTGACGGGGTTGTCCGTGCCGGTGCCCTCGACCGTGACTGCCGCGCGGCGTGCCCGCCGCCGCTGCACCCCGGACGCGATCAGGCTCAGCATCCAGATCAGGGCGAACGCCGTCAGCGCGACCGCGAGGGCCAGCAGTGACCCCGTGCCTTCTGGTGGCCCGAGTTCGACCCCGGTGAACTCCGCATCGGAGGGGTAGGGCCACAGGACGCGGGCGCTGCCGACCATCAGGCCGATCATGGCGGCCAGCACGATGTCGTGGAACCGCGCCAGCAACCAGTTGAGCAGCGTCGAGAAGGCTGCCAGGCCCGCGACGGAGCCGATGGCGAAGATCAACAACAGGAGCAGATCGCGTTCCGCGGCCGCGTCGATCACCCCTTCCCACAGCCCGAGGACCAACAGCAGGAACGATCCGGAGACGCCGGGCAGGATCATGGCGGAGACCGCGATCGCCCCACCCAGGAGGAGGGTCAACGCCGACGGCTGCAGCAGTCCCCCGTCGCCGAAGCCGAGTCCGACGAACGTTCCGATCGCCGCCACGATGCCGGCCAGCACATGCAACGGCGACGGTGATCGAAGTTCCCGGGACGACACGACGGCAGCACCGAGCACCAGCCCGAAGAAGGTCGACTTGAGCAGCACGGGTTGCTCGTCGATCAGGACCCGCAACGTGCCGGCCAGCGTGAAGATCGCCACCAGGATGCCGGCCAGCAACGCGCCGACGAACAGCCACTCGATGGCCAGCAGTGCACGGAGTGCGTCCTGGGGCCGTCCCCGGATCAGCAGGGACAGGCACCGTGCCCCCTGTCGGACGTTGGCGATCAGGCGTTCGTAGATGCCCACGACCAGCGCGACCGTTCCTCCGGAGAAACCGGGCATGACGTCGGCGGTGCCCATCAGCAGACCGGCGGTCACGGTGCCGACCAACGCCAACGGACCGCGCATCGGCGCCGCTGCCTCGACCGGCCGGTGGGTGACGACCTCCTCGAGCGGGGTGGGCTCTTCGTCGCGACCGACCTCCAGGGGACCGGGGTCCCCGGGCTCGCCCGACGAGACCGCGTCGTCCGGCACCTGTGACCCAGGATCGCTCGGCACATCAGTCCTTCGGGAGGTGGCGGTCCCAAACGGTAGCCGAGCGGTCGGCAGGCGTCGGTAGGCTCCCGCAAGCCCATGCTCGTCCCCCTGAGGAGTTGTCCATGACCACCTTCGCGGCGTTCGGCGTCGGTCTCGCCACGCGG
>JBDNIX010000432.1:0-2706 GCA_041688045.1 Nitriliruptoraceae bacterium | reverse complement strand
GAGGGTGTCGAGCACGAGGGTGGCGATGGCGGCGTCCACACTGGTGCCGGGCACGCTCTGGCAGCGTGCGGTGCCGTCTTGGATCGCTGCGGCCGTGCACTGGTAGTCGGGGTGTGCGATGCCGCGGCGGGTGTGGTAGCGCACGGTCATGCGTCGTCCGCAGCGGCCGCACACTGAGAGGCCTTGGAGTAGCGCGGGGCCTTCGCGGGCGGGGCCCGCGGTCCGCTGGGTGCCGTGGGCTTGGGCGTTGGCGGCTAGAGCGCTCTGGTTGGTCTCGAAGGTCTCGAAGGTGATGTAGCCGGGGTGGGCGTCGTGGATCAGTACGGTCCACTGCTCTTGTGGGAGGGTCTGGAAGGCTCGACGGCCGTTGGGAGTGGTGGTTTCGCGGCGTCGTCCGTAGCAGAACGCGCCGGCGTAGCGGGGGTTGTGCAGGGTGCGTAGGACCCGCCAGTGCTTGAGCGGTGTCCATGCCAACTCGCCCTTGTGGACGCCGGTGCGCACTCGTAGCGGGAAGGTCAGCTGCTGCTCGGTGAACGTCTTGACCACTGCGCGGGCGGAACCGGTCGCCGCGAAGGTGTCGAACAGCAGCCGGATGGCCTGTTGCACCCCGGTGTCGGGGTCGAGCACGACACGGTCGGCGGGGTCGTAGACCAGCCCGACGGGCAGGGCCAGCTTGAGTTCGCCACGGCGGGCCTTGGATAGCTGCCCGCCGCGCAGCCGGGCACGGATGAAGTGCAGCTCAGCCTCGCTCATCGTTCCCTTGAGCCCGAGCAGGAGCCGGTCGTTGAAGTCGCCCGGGTCATACAGGCCGTCCTCGTCGAGGATCAGGGTGTGCGACAGTGAGCACAGCTCGAGCAGGCGGTGCCAGTCGGCGTTGTTGCGTGCGAGGCGGGAGACCTCGAGGCCGAGCACGATCCCTGCCCGTCCGATGCCGACCTCGGCGACCAGGCGTTGGAACCCTTCCCGGTCGGCGGCGGACGCGCCGGACTGGCCCTGGTCGCAGTCGATGGTCACGATCTGTTCGGCGGGCCACCCGAGTGCGACCGCACGCTGGCGCAGCGCGTACTGGCGGGCCGTCGACTCGGTGTTGTGGACCACCTGCCGCAGCGTGGACTGGCGCACGTAGAGATAGGCGGTGCGGGCCAGATGTCCGCCCGTGACCTTCCCGGCCGTTTCGACGCTACTCATCTGCATCCTCCTGTCGTGGTGGTGACCGCCAGTGCCATCGCGGCGAGCACCGCGACCAACTGCTCGGCACCTGGCGATGGGTCTGCGACCACAGCCGTGGCCGGCGGGGTGACGTGCACCTCGAGTTCGGTCCAGGTGGCCAGCCAGGCGGCAACCCCGCGGCGTTCGAGCACGGCTCGCCCCCACCGCCAGCCCTGGCCGGTGCCGGCCAGCGCATCCAGACGCAGCTGCTCGTAGCGGCCCAGCAGCGCTTCGCCCTCGCCGTTGTGGGCCGGTTCACCGGCCGCCACTTTTCGGATGACGGTCACGCGCCAGCGCACGTTCGATCGATCGCGGATGCACCCGGATAGCGAACCGGGCTTCGATCGCTTCGACCAGATCCCGCGGCTTGAGCGTCGCGTCCGCGGCTAGCTGCTGTTCGACGAATGCGACCACCTCACCGGTCAGCTTGTGGGCAGCTCGGGGTCCGGGACGCTGCGGCACCAGCCCCGCCAGCCCCTCGACCTGAACTGCCGCGGCAGCGTCGTACAACGACGGGCGGGACAACCCGAACGCTTTGGCGGTGCCGGTCACCGGCGCACCCTCGAGCTTGACCCTGCGGACCATCTCGTACTTGACCTGCACCAGATCACGAGGATCGAAGAACTCCGAGGACGCGAACTCCTCGTCGGCCACCGCCTCGGGCCGCGGGTTGAGGCTGCGCTGGGCCCGCAACGTCTCCACCTTCGGATCCTCACCCCTGCCCTGCGCCATCCGCCCCTCCTCGAACCACATCGATGTAAGACTGATTATGCCTACCCGATCCACGATGTCAAGTAGCTCACACCGCAAACTTCGCATTCACCGGCCGCTACAAGGCATAATTATCGCATCCGTGACAATTTTGAACTCGCCAGTCACCACGTCTGCGGCAGAATTGTCCTTACATCAGCGGCACAATTGTCTTTACACAGTGCCGGCGTCCCGACCCCCGATCGTCGCGACCAGCTCGCTCAAGGCCACCAGATCGTCCACCCGGAACGCGCAACGTCCCGCAGCCACCGCGACGAACACGTCCACCGGCGCCGCATCGGTCCAACCCACCGGCAACGACGCAACAGCGCCATCATCGTCGTAGAAGAAGACCCGGTCCTCGCCCCACGTCTGGCGCAACGCGATGAACATGAACTCGCGACCGGTCAGCGGATGGAACGGATGGATCACCCGCACCAATCGATCATCACCATCGGGATCGGGTGTAGTTGACGACTTCGTCCAACAACCTCGCCGAGCGTGATATCCGCATGATCAAGCTGCAGCAGAAGATCTCCGGGGGCTGGCGCACCCTGGCCGGTGCCGAGACGTTCTGTGCACTACGCAGCTACATCTCCACCGCCCGCAAACACCACATCGATGTGCTCCCCGCACTCGCCCAGGTGTTCAACGGCGACCCGTGGCTACCCACGATCCCTCAACCAATCGTCACAGCCGCCTGAGCCCGAACTCACCGGCCACGGCTATGTGGAACCACCCGTCTGG
>JBDNIX010000431.1:0-4365 GCA_041688045.1 Nitriliruptoraceae bacterium | reverse complement strand
GTCGAGCGCATCGACGGGTCGGACACCAACGTCATCGGCCTGCCGTTGGCCCAGACGGTCGAGCTGTTGCGGCAGGTCGGTCTCGAGCTTCTGCACCACCACGACTAGCCGGCTGGGCGGGCTGGGATCCACCCGGCCAGGGTTGCCGGCTCAGTGCCGTCAGTGCCGGCGGAACCCGGCAGCCGTCACCGCGATGGTCACCTCGATGGAGTCCGGCAACGCCGCAGCCCGGACTGCCAGGACCTCCGGATCGAGGTGGAACCCCGACGGACCCATCGCCGCGATCGCCCGCGCGGCTGCGCGGTCCAGTCGACGTGTTGCCCGCACCTCGATCGTGTCGACCACGTCGAAAAGTGGCGTCGCGTCGCGGATCAGACGATCGGTCTTGTCCGGGGCGATCTGCAGCAGGCCAAGAACCCGGGCCAACTCGACGAGGTGGTCGGCGGCCGGTGTGACCACGACCAGCCGACCACCGGGCAGCAGGACCCGTGCCGCTTCCGGCAGGTTCCGGGGCGCGAAGATCGACAGGACCAGTGCCGCGACCCCGTCGCGCAGCGGCCACGGCTCCCACACATCAGCGACGACAGACGTCAGATCCGCGACGTCCGCACGCGCCGCCCGCTTGGCCGCCGCAACGGACGCATCCATCGCCACGGCCGGGCGGGGACCGACCGCTCGGCAGACGGCCGCCAGGTGATGGGCGGTGCCGGCACCTACTTCGACGATGGCGCCGTTCGGCAGGTCGGAGCCGGCTGCGGCGACGACTCCCCGCGTGACATCATCGAGATGGCCGGCGTTCAGAACCGCTGTCCGGGCATCGAGCATGGCGGCGGTATCGCCCGTGTGGGGCGACGCGCCACCACGCAGGTTCACGTAGCCCTGGCGGGCAACGTCGAAGGCATGACCGGCATCGCACCGCCAGACCTGTCCGTCGCGCACCAACGCCGCGTGGCAATGCGGGCAGCGCAGCAGGTCAGTCATCCTTCGGCGTCACCCGCAGCAGTGGTTCTTGAACCCGCAGTGCGGGCACTTCCAACGGGTCCCGATGGGGTCGTAGGGTTGCTCGCAGTTCTCGCAGGGGATCATTGCGGTCTCCGATCCGGACGACAGCTGGTGGTGGACGCTCGATCGTAGGTCGCAGTCTCTGACGGACCGCGGAACCTCGCGCAGGTGGCGACGTGCGGCGAGACGTGCGGGGAGACGTGCGGCGCGACGCGAGCGGGCGGTGGCGGTCGGGTTGACAGGCGTCCCATGCCGGGCCATCCTGCGGACTGAGTGAGCACTCACTCAGAGTCCGTTTCTCTCGTCCTTCCGCTCGCGGCGCTTCCGCGACACCGTCCCGTCCACCAGGTGGTTGCCTGTGACCGATCTGCGCGACCAGTTGCTGGACGCCGTCGTGCGGGTGCTGACCCACGAGGGCTCGGCGGCCGTCACCACCAAGCGGATCGCGTCCGAGGCCGGCTGCTCCGAAGGGTCGATCTACAACCACTTCGCCACCAAGCAGGACCTGGTCGCCTGCGCCTTCGGGGAACGGTTCCGCTTTCCGGCCCGCGTCCACGAACTGGCCACGACGCCTGGCCACGGAGACGTGCACGAGCGGCTCCGAGAGATCGCCACACTGGCGCTGGAGTTCTACCGACAGATGCCATCCGGGATCACCTGCGCTGCCGAAGCTCCTGCAGTGATGCACACGCACGCCGAACGCGTCCACGCACAGGGTGGTGGCCCCTGGCGGAGCCTCGACCGGCTCGCGGGGTGGATCGCCGACGAACAGGGCCTCGGACGGGTCGCCCCCGGCGCCGATCCCCATGCGGCCGCAACCGGCCTGCTGGGCGCGTGCATGTGGCACGCCGTGCTGGTCGGCACCTGGGGGCCCAACCTGGCACCCGACGACACCACCGCCATCGACCGCGCCGTCACCGCAGTGTGGCAGGGGCTCGCCCCCGCCTGACGCCGGCCAGCACCCCCCACCGGCCTCACCCGACTGCCTCACCCTCTACTTCACCCTTATCTTTCGCCTCGACCGGAGTCCCATGTCAGCCACACCACCGTCCAAGCAACCGATCGTCGCGGTGCGCGACCTCGTCCACACCTTCGGCAAGGACATCCGCGCCCTCGACGGGGTCAGCCTGGCGTTCGACGCAGGCATCGTCTACGGGCTGTTGGGGCCCAACGGAGCCGGCAAAACGACCCTGATCCGTGTGCTGGCGACATTGCTACGGCCCGATTCGGGCTCCGCGCACGTCGCCGGCGTCGATGTCCTGGCCCACCCCACCCGCGTACGCACCCGCATCGGACTCGCCGGACAGTTCGCGGCCGTTGACGACTACCTCACCGGCCGCGAGAACGTCCGCATGATCGGGCGGCTGTACGGGCTGTCGGCGGCCGAGGCGCGACGACGCGCAGATGAGATCCTGGAGGGCATCGGGCTGACAGATGCCGCCACGCGAGCCGTGCGCACCTATTCGGGGGGCATGCGCCGACGGTTGGACCTGGCAGCCTCGCTGGTCGGGCGCCCCCAGGTGCTGTTCCTCGACGAGCCCACGACCGGGATCGACCCACGCAACCGGGCCGACCTGTGGACACTGATCCGTCAGCTGGTCGATGACGGCACCACCGTGCTGCTCACCACGCAGTACCTCGAGGAAGCTGACCGGTTGGCCGAACGCATCGGCGTGATCAACCACGGTCGGATCATCAGTGAGGGCACGTCCGACGAGCTCAAGGACACGCTCGGCGGCGCCATGCTGGAGCTGTCCGTCGAGGTCGAGCACCGCCAGACGGCTGAGCGGCTGCTCGCCGACACGTTAGGTGAACGGCCGGTGCTGGATGAGGACACCGGCCGGTTCCGCGTGGCCGCCCCCGACGGAACGAAAACCCTGCTGGCGGCGATCCGCGCGCTGGACGCTGCGGGCATCGAGCCCGACGACATCCGGCTGATCAAACCCACGCTGGACGACGTGTTCCTCCAGCTGACCGAAACCAGCGAGCCCGCACCGGCGAAGGACGGCGCACCCGAGGCCGAGGCGTCCGCCGACGACCAGCAGAAAGTTGCCCCATGACCGCCCTCAGTGCCGTGCCCGCCACCACCGTCGAGGACCTCGACCGCGTCCCGTTCCGCCGCGCCGTGACCGGTGCGATGGTGATCACCAAACGCAACCTGCTGCGCAACGTGCGGCTGCCCCAACTGCTGGTCTTCGCCACCATCCAGCCGGTGATGTTCCTGTTGCTGTTCAACTTCGTGTTCGGCGGCGCCATCGGGAGCTCGCTCCCCCCGGGATTCGAATACATCCAGTGGCTGATGCCCGGACTGCTGATCCAGATCGCCGCGTTCGGATCCGGGCAGACGGCGCTCGGCTTGGTGGAAGACCTGGACAAGGGCGTCATCGACCGGTTCCGATCCCTGCCGATGGCCCGCTCCGCGGTGCTGACCGGACGGACGCTCGCGGACCTGATCCGCAATGCGTTCGTGCTGACCCTGATGCTGAGCGTCGGCTTCCTGATCGGCTTCCGCTGGGAAACGGGTCCGTTGAGCTTCCTCGCCGGTATGGCGCTGGCGCTCGGCTTCGCCTACGCGCTGTCGTGGATGATGGCCACCATCGGGTTCCTGGTCCGCACCCCCGAGGCGGTGCAGTCGGCCGTCTTCCTGCCGATCTTCCCGCTGGTGTTCGCCTCGTCGATCTTCCTGCCGACCCAGACGATGCCGGAGTGGCTGCGCACCTTCGCGGACAACCAGCCGATCACGGTGATCGCCAACTCGATCCGCGGCCTGATGCTGGGTGAGGGCACCCTGCCGGCGGGGCAGACGGTCCCGGGCCAGGTTCTGATCTCGCTGGCGTGGATCGGTGGCATCACGCTCGTCTTTTCCTTCCTGGCGGTTCGGCTGTACCGCCGCGTCAGCACCTGATCCCACCTTCCTGGACGTGCGCCTGCCGCAACCGGCGCGCGGTCTGTACAGCCCGTGCAATGTCGGGACTCCTGCGGTCGTCCTCACCTGATGACGGGCCAACGGTTATCCCCGGTTCGGAAGCGGACCGGACCGCGCCCGAAGGGAGGAGCCATCATGACGTTCACGCAGATCATCGAGGTCGAAGGCGTCGATGACGAGCAGGCGCTGCGCGACCACCTCGCCACCTGGGACACCGACCAGGCCGGGAGCGCCCCCGGCTATCTCGGTGCGCGACTGCTGGCAGACACTGATGCGCCCGGCCGGTACCACGTCGTGGTCGACTTCGCGTCCGAGGACGAGGCCAAGGCCAACAACGACCGCCCGGAGACGGCCGCTTGGGCGGACCGGACTCGGGAACTGTCGGGCGGCGAGCCGACCTACCGCAACCTGCGTTCGGTCTACGCCACGGGCTGAGC
>JBDNIX010000430.1:0-3336 GCA_041688045.1 Nitriliruptoraceae bacterium | reverse complement strand
GTCAGCCATCTGGATGCGGCGCACCCACCACTGGCGGTCGGCGTGATTCGGTGCACGGTGGAGTTCTTCCTCCCACTCCTCGACGTAGTCCTCGACCTCGTCGAGGAGCTCCTCGAGGGCAGCGGGGATGTCCTCGCCCCGTCCGTAGACGTCAAACTGATCGAGCCAGATAGATATGACCCCATCCTCGGAACGGGTCATCCGGGTCGTGAACGGGAAGTCCTTGGCCAGCAGATCGGCGAGGGCATCGAGCTCCAGTAGCACGAGAGGTGCGGACTTCTGCCGCTCGACGACACGGACGGTGTGGTGCCGCACGACGTCGTCGAACACTCCACTCAGGTGCGCCTTCGCTTGGGTGAACTGCAAGCGCGTAGATCCCACGTCCGTCTCCTGACTATTCTGACCACTTCGGTCAATCTGGTCTGACACTACCTGTCGGCGGCCGAGCCTGCCAGGCACGTACGTGCGCGAACCGAACCCCACATCGCAAGTGCGGCCGCTGACGGCTCAGGCGGCCATGCCCGCCAGCACGCGAAGGGTCAAGGCTGCGAGATCACCACCCACTGCGGCGACGGCAGCCACACCAGCGTGTGGCCAGCTATCACCCCTGACTGCCGAACCGTACGCGCGGTGAGTTCGGCGGGGAGATCGACACGTCCAGCGCCGCGATGACCACGATCGTCCAGCCGACCGCCTCCAGCCCGAAGGAGACGCCGGTCCAGGGCCGGGTAGCGCCCGCCCGCGTCGGATCCCTGGGTGACCGTGCCGACGATGCTCGCCACGGCCACCGCCGCCGGGAACACCGCGACGGCCATCAGTTGCCGGGGGTGTCCGGTGGTCGGGCCGTCGCATCCTGCGTGCTCATCGTGCCCCCGTGGCTGCGGATGGACACCCTGCCATGCCCGCTGCGGACCGCGCACCGCTGGGTGGCCATGGGTACCGAGACCGTGTCAGCTCGCCCTCGTGCGGTGGCTGTGGAAGGATGGGCCTTCCCGCCTCAGGAGCACCCGTGTCGGTTCCCAACATTCTGGCCGCCCGATACGCGAGTCCCGCGATGGTCGAGTTGTGGTCGCCTGAGGGAAAGATCGTGCTCGAGCGGCGCCTGTGGATCGCCGTGCTACGGGCTCAGGCCGACCTCGGCATCCCGGTGCCCGACGGGGTCGTCGCGGCCTATGAGGCCGTGGTCGAGGACGTCGATCTGCCGTCGATCACCGCACGGGAACGGGCCACGCGCCACGACGTCAAGGCGCGGATCGAGGAATTCAGCGCGCTGGCAGGGCACGAGCACATCCACAAAGGCATGACGTCCCGTGATCTGACGGAGAACGTCGAGCAGCTCCAGATCCGGCGTTCTCTGGAGCTGATCCGTGACCGCACCGTCGCCACACTGGCGTTGCTGGCCGACCGCGCGGTCGAACACCGCGACACGGTGCTGGCCGGGCGTTCCCACAATGTGCCGGCCCAGGCCACGACCCTGGGCAAGAGGTTCGCCAACGCCGGCGAGGAACTCTTCCAGGCGCTCCGGCGAGTCGAGGAACTGCTCGCCCGCTACCCGCTGCGCGGCATCAAGGGTCCGGTCGGCACGCAGCAGGATCTGCTGGACCTCTTCGACGGCGATGTCGATCGGGTCGAACAGCTCGAACATCGCATCGCTGCGCACCTCGGCTTCACCGCCGGTCTGGAGCACGTCGGCCAGGTCTATCCCCGTTCCCTCGATCTGGATGTGGTCTCTGCCCTGGTGCAGGTCGCCTCCGGCCCGTCGTCCCTGGCGACCACGCTGCGGCTGATGGCGGGTCAGGAGTTGGCGACCGAAGGTTTCAAGGCCGGCCAGGTCGGGTCCTCGGCCATGCCCCACAAGATGAACTCGCGGTCCTGCGAACGGGTCAACGGGCTCAAGCACGTGCTGGACGGGCACCTCACGATGGTGTCCGCACTGGCGGGCGACCAGTGGAACGAGGGCGACGTTGCCTGTTCCGTGGTCCGCCGCGTCGCCCTTCCCGATGCGTTCTACGCGCTCGACGGCCTGTTCGAGACCTTCCTGACCGTCCTCGTGGAGTTCGGCGCCTACCCCGCCGTGATCGAGCGCGAGCTGGATCGCTACCTGCCGTTCCTGGCGACGACCAAGGTGCTGATGGCCGCCGTGCGTGCCGGCGTCGGACGCGAGGTCGCGCACGAGGCCATCAAGGAGCACGCCGTCGCCGTCGCCCTTGAGATGCGTGAGTCGGGCCTCGCAGACAACGACCTCATCGATCGCCTGGCTGCCGATGCGCGCCTGCAGCTCGACCGCGCCACGCTCGACTGCATCCTCGATACCCCACTGTCCTTCGTCGGCACGGCCACCCAACAGGTCGACCACTTCGTCGAGCGCGTCTCGACCGTCACCACCACGTATCCCGACGCGGCCACCTATCGTCCCGGAGACATCCTGTGAGCATCCCCCTGTCGTCCAATCCCGGCGCCCTGCCGCGCGTGCGGTTCTGCCCGGCCCCGTCGGGGTGGCTGCACGTCGGCAGCGTCCGCGCCGCCCTCTACAACGTGCTGCACGCCCGTCACCACGGCGGCACATTCGTGTTCCGTGTCGAGGACACCGACGCGACCCGTGCGACCGAGCAATCCATGCAGTCGATGATGGAGGCGATGCACTGGATCGGCCTGGACTGGGACGAAGGGCCGCAGGACGACGGCACCTCCCGGGGTGCCTACGGGCCCTATCGTCAGTCCGAGCGCACGGCCCTCTACGCCGAGGTGGCACGTCGTCTGGAGGCCAGTGGTGCGACCTACCGCGATCACCGCACCAGCGAGGAACTCGAAGCGTGGCGCGAGCAGCAGCGGCAGGGCACCGGTGAGGGCCCGCCCGTCGTGAAGGCGTCCACGTTCGAGCACGCGCCCGACGACCTGGCGTGCCGGGAAGCGGCGGGAAGCACCGGCTCGCTGCGTCTGCGCACACCCGAGTCGGGGTCGATCACCGTGACCGACCTCGTCCGCGGTGACATCACCTGGGACTGGGCCACGATCTCCGACCCGGTCATCGAGCGGTCCGACGGTTCGGCCACCTATCCTCTGGCGAACTCCGTCGACGATCTGGCGCAGGGCATCAGCATCATCTGTCGTGGCGACGACCTGCTGTCGGTGACGCCGAGGCAGGTCCTGCTGCATGGCCTGCTGCTTGCCGATGACCTGCTGGACGAGGCCCTTGCCGCGGTCGGGCTGCCGGCGCGTGACGCGTCCTGGCGCGCCCCGGAAGCGTTCGCGCACCTGCCGATGGTCGTCGGGATGGATCGCAAGAAGCTGTCCAAGCGCCACGGCTCGGTATCGATCCAGGAGTTCCGCCGGCAG
>JBDNIX010000429.1:0-2596 GCA_041688045.1 Nitriliruptoraceae bacterium | reverse complement strand
GTGGAACCGTCGTGCTGTACGACGGCTTCGACGCCGGTGTCTATGCCCGTGCGCTGACGACCCACCGCCCGACGCTGGTGTGTACGCACGTCGACGTGCTGGCGCAGCTGCTGCGGGTTCCCGGGGTCCGCCGCGACTGGTTCTCATCGCTGCGCGGCGTCTACACCGGCGGGGACACCGTGCCGGCAGCGCTGCAGCGTGAATTCAGCGACCTCACCGGATTGCCGATCAGCGTCGGATACGGAATGACCGAGGCGATTTGGCTGTCGGTGCAGCGCGAGGCCCGCATAGACCGGCAGGGGTGCATCGGCCGGGAAATCGACGGGGTCCGGCTGCGCGTCGACGACGCGACGGGCGAGTTGCTGGTGGCGGGGCCCATGGTCATGCAGCGCTACTGGGACGACGACGCGCTCACCGCGGCAGCTCTGGTCGACGGCTGGTTTCGCACCGGTGATCTCGGGACTCGGGACGACGACGGCGTCTGGTGGTTCACCGGCCGCATCAAGGACGTCATAGTGCGGCGCACGTCGAAGATCACGCCCGGCGAGGTCGAGGCCGCGTTGAACCAGCATCCCGGTGTCGCGATGGCGGCCGTCGTCGGGGTGCCCGACCCCGAGGAAGGCGAGGTGCCGGTGGCATTCGTTGTGCCACGGGAGAATTCAACGCTGTCGGGACAGCAACTGACCACGTTCCTACGCGACCGCATCGCCGCGTACAAGATTCCGGTGCGTATCGTTTTCCGGCCGTCGTTACCGCTCACCGCGAGCGGCAAGATCGCCCGCGGCGACCTGCGGATGACTCCGGGCGGGGATTGACCAAACGGCCTATCGACTTGTCACTCACTGAAGGGGACCCGGCGTGATTGCGGTCAACCGCGACAACGACCCCGGCCTGGCCGAGCAGACTGGCGACGGCAGTGAGTATGTCGCCGACCTGCACGACATGGCCTGTTCCGATCCTCGTCACAGGCCTATAGGGCCCGGAACTCCTGAGCGTGTCGCGAGCCGCAAACTGGGGTGATCTTTCAGACGGGGAATCGGCTTATGGCTTGGTCGTAGCTGGCTTGGGCGTCGCTGAGCGCGAGTCTGCTGTAGATCTCCAGTGATTGGCGGCTGGCGTGGCCGCTGTAAGGCTGGATCAGGGCGTCGTCGATGCCTTGGGTCTTGAGCCAGGTGAACAGGAAGTGCCGTAGCCGGTGGGGCGGCATGTTGTGCGGCAGCCCGGCGGCGCTCGCGTAGCGGGCAAGTAGGGCGCGGACGCCGCGGGTGGAGTAGGGCTTTTTCCAGGAGGACTCGAACAGATAGGTGCCGCCGGTCTTGTGTCGATCGGCGATGTGCAGGGCTAGGGGCTCACGGAAGGTCTGCGGGAAGGGCACGACGCGGTCTTTGCCTCCTTTTCCGTGGGTGATGCGGATCCGGCAGGCGTCCAGGTCGACGTCATCTATCCCGATGGCGACAAGCTCGGCGACGCGGACGCCGGTGTAGAGCAGCGTCTTGATCAGGATCATGTCGCCGCTGCGTCGGGCTTGCCAGACGGTCTGGTAGTAGCGGCGGATCTCGTCCTCGCTGGGCACGTAGGGCAGCGTTTTGGGTTGGCGTTGCACGTCGACGTCGAGTTCGTCGCGCAGCGCCCGGAAGACGGCCTTGAGGTAGGCATAGTCGGGTCGCTCGTCACGCAGGTGTTTGGCGAGTTGTCGTGCTTTGCGTTTCGGCGGTGTCCTCCGCTGACCTTTTGCTGGCGGGGTGGTCATGCGCTGACGGGTTGCGGGTTGAGGTCCAGGCGCCGGTCCAGGTGCAGCTGGAAGGTGCCGTAGGGCCGCACGTGAGTCCAGAACAGCGGCGACAGCGCGCGGCGGTCTTCGGCGGTGAGGGTGATGGGCTGGTCGGCCATAATGCGTTGTAGCAGTAGGGTATTGACGTAGACTAGCGCGGATTGCAGCAGGTGCAGCGCGAGGACGCTGACTTCTTGGCTGTCACGATCGGCGCCGGTCAGTTCACGGTCCTTGCCGTAGAACAGAACGCCGTTGGCGGAGTTCCAGTTCTCCACTACTTGCAGCCCGTCGTTGATTTCGCGGCGCAGCGCTTCCGAGCGCAGGTAGCGGGCGACGAAGGTGGACTTGACCGCGCGGCCGAGTTCGACGAGGGCCGCGTAGGTCGGGTGCTGCGGGCCGGGGCGGGTGAAGCGGCGCAGAATCTGCTCGGCCTCGGCGGTGCGCAGTTTCAGAGCGGTGGCGAACTTGACCATCTGGTCGTACTGCTCGGCGATCAGCTCCCACCGGATCGGCCGAGTCAGCGCCGCCTGCAGGTGCGGCAGCGACACGCTACGGCCAGCATCGGGCAGGTAGAGCCGCGCGGAGCCGATGTTCTTCAAGCGCGGCAGTAGCGAGTAGCCGAGCAAGTGAGTGAAGGCGAACCCCGGCCCGGGTCGGCCTTCAGCTCCGCCAGCCACGCCCCGCACGCCGGGTCTTGCCCGTCGACCCCGAGCCCGGCCAACGCGTCCAGCCCGGCGACTGTCTCCGGGGTCAACCGGTTGACGATCGCGGTGGTGAATCGGTCGCTGACCGCGGCCCGGGCAGCGCCCAGGATGCGGTCCACCC
>JBDNIX010000428.1:0-5219 GCA_041688045.1 Nitriliruptoraceae bacterium | reverse complement strand
GAGGCACGTCCTTGACAACCATCATGCTGCTCATCATGCTCACACTACGACCGGCAACCCGCCCGAGGTGGTCCCTTGCCCGTGGCTACCGCCTGGTCCCATCAGCATGGCGAACGACATCCGGGGTCGTGATGTTCTGGTCGCCCAGCATGCTGCTGACCATGACCCAGGTGCCGATGCCTCCGACGATCATCAGGGCGCCGAGCACGATCGAGGCGATCGAGGTGATTTTTCGGGAATTCATCTGGTGTTCTCCTTCGTGGTGTCGAGCCACACCCGATCGATCTGCCGGGCAGACGGTCATGCAGGTGGCCGGTCGTGCCGCCCGCGAACGGTTGTCCCGTTCTCGAGCGCTGTGCATACCTTCGCGGCTCCGGAACCAGACGAGGAGGGCACAAGGTCCCCGATCGTTGGGACGTCTCACCCCGGCTCAAGGTTGCCGGACGGAGCCGTCTGCGGCAAGCAAGGGCAGGGGACGGCGGGCTTTTCCGCGTAGGGGCTGATGGTCCCCCGGAACCGGGACCTGTGGCCGCTACGTCGCGGTGGTCCCGTCCGTAGCGTCACGGACAACACCAAAGAGCGACATCCCTGCCCCTGGAGGTCTCACGTGCCATCCCTCTGCATCGACGGGAACGAAGCCGTCGCCCGGGTCGCGTACGCGTTGAGCGAAACCGTCGCGATCTACCCGATCACGCCAGCGTCACCGATGGGCGAGTACGCCGACGCCTGGGCGTCGGCGCAGCGCCCGAACCTGTGGGGTGCGGTGCCGGCGGTGGCCGAGATGCAGTCCGAAGCCGGCGCGGCAGGTGCACTGCACGGCGCGGTGCAGTCCGGATCCCTGGGCACGACCTTCACGGCGTCGCAGGGCCTGCTGCTCATGCTGCCCAACATGTTCAAGATCGCGGGTGAGCTGACCCCCGCGGTCATCCACGTGGCGGCACGGACGATCGCCACCCATGCCCTGTCGATCTTCGGCGACCATTCCGACGTCATGGCGACGCGGACGACCGGCTGGACGATGCTCGCCTCCGCGACACCGCAGGAAGCCCACGACATGGCGGCCGTGGCGCATGCGGCGACCTTGTCGTCACGCGTCCCGGTCCTGCACTTCTTCGACGGGTTCCGTACCTCGCACGAGATCAACATCGTCGATCCCCTGACCGATGACGACCTGCGGTCGATGATCGACGGGAACGACATCATCGCGCACCGGCGGCGGTCTCTGGATCCCGAGCACCCGGTCCTTCGCGGGACGGCCCAGAACCCCGACGTGTTCTTCCAGGCCCGCGAGGCCGCCAACGTCTTCCACGACGCGGTGCCCGCCGCTGTCCAGGGAGCCATGGATCGTCTGGCCGAGCGGACGGGCCGCACGTACCACCTCGTCGACTTTTACGGTGCCCCGGATGCCGAGCGGGTCATCGTGCTGATGGGATCGGGCAGCGAGGCCGTTCGTGAGGTCGTCGACCACCTGGTCGCACAGGGAGAGAAGGTCGGCATGCTGGTTGTGCGCCTGTTCCGCCCCTTCCCGACCGAGGCGTTCCTGGACGCGCTGCCCCAGACGGCGACCCGGATCGCGGTCCTGGATCGGACCAAGGAGCCGGGCGCCCCCGGGGAGCCACTCCATGAGGACGTGGTCCAGACCCTGGCGACGGCCGTGATGGACAGCACGCGCGGCACACTCCCCGACGTGATCGGCGGTCGATACGGGCTGTCGAGCAAGGAGTTCACGCCGTCGATGGTCGCCGGTGTGTTCGACGAACTGCAGCGCCCGATCCGTGCCGATGACGGACAGGAGCCGGCCAAGCGCCGCTTCACCGTCGGGATCTTCGATGACGTCACGCACCTGTCGTTGCCCGTACGCGATGACTTCCATCTGCCGCGGCCGGAGGGCGAACTGTCCGCGGTGTTCTTCGGGATGGGCTCGGACGGCACCGTCGGCGCCAACAAGAACACGGCGAAGATCATGGCGGAGGGCACCGGACAGCACGTCCAGGCCTACTTCGTCTATGACTCGAAGAAGTCGGGGGCGACGACGGTTTCGCACCTACGGTTCTCCCCGAACCCGATCCATTCCACCTACCTGGTCGACCAGGCCGACGTGGTCGCCTGCCACCAGTTCGGTCTGCTCGAGAAGATCGAGATGCTGTCGGTGGTCCGACCCGGCGGCACGGTGCTGCTCAACACGCCGTTCCCTCCCGAAGAGGTTTGGGACCGGCTCCCCGCCGACGTTCAGCAGTTGCTGGTCGAGCGCGACCTGCACCTGTTCGCGATCGACGGGTTCGGCACGGCGCGTGCCGCCGGGCTCGGAGGCCGCATCTCCACGGTGATGCAGGTGGCGTTCTTCGCTGCATCGAATCTGCTGCCGATGGACGAGGTCCAGCAGGCCATCGAGGCCGCCGCCAGATCCACCTACGCGGCACACGGTCCGATGGTCGTCAACCGCAACATCACGGCGATCCGCGCGGCGGCGGAGGCGGTCCACGAGATCGAGATTCCCACCACCGTGACCTCCACCTGGCGCCGGCCCGGCGCCATCGATCGGGCATTGGAACTCCGTGCGGTGACGGCGGACGACGTCTCCGAACTCTTCGAACGCGTCACCGCACGCATCATCGAAGGTGACGGCGACCTGCTGCCCGTCTCCGCGCTGCCGGTGGACGGCAGCTTCGAAACGGGAACGAGCCGCTGGGAGAAGCGTTCGCTGGCTACGGAGATGCCGATCTGGGACCCGGATCTGTGCATCGACTGCGGCAAGTGCGCGATCGTCTGCCCCCACGCTGCGATCCAGATCAAGGTGTTCGAACCCGACGCGCTGGACGACGCACCGGACACATTCCTGTGCAAGCCCTTCAAGGATCGGGATCTGACCGATCACCTGCTGACCGTCCAGGTGGCGCCCGACGACTGCACCGGCTGCGGTGTCTGTGTCGAGGCCTGCCCGGCCGTCTCGAAACAGTCCGTCGGTCACCAGGCCATCGACATGGAGCCGGCCGACGAGCACCGCGACCGTGAGCGTGCGAACTTCAGCTTCTTCGAGTCGATCCCGTACCCGGACCGCACGACGATCAAGATGGACACGACCAAGCACACACAGACCCTGCAGCCCCTGTTCGAGTTCTCCGGTGCCTGCGCAGGGTGCGGCGAGACGCCCTACATCAAGCTGATGACCCAGTTGTTCGGCGACCGCACCGTCATCGCGAACGCGACGGGCTGCTCGTCGATCTACGGCGGCAATCTGCCGACGACGCCGTACGGCACCAACGACGCCGGACGCGGTCCCGCGTGGTCGAACTCGCTGTTCGAGGACAATGCGGAGTTCGGCCTGGGTATCCGCCTGGGCATCGACGAACAACGCGTGATCGCCGAACACCTGCTGGTCCAGTTGGCGTCCACGATCGGTGACGACCTGGTCGCATCCCTGCTCGCGGGTGCCGGCGCCGGTGACGAGCAGGGACTGGCCGACCAGCGCGAGCGGGTGACGGACCTTCGTCGCCGCCTCGCCGACGTGAAGGGCGACCTCGATGCCCCTGCACGACAGCTGGAGGCCGTGTCCGGGGTACTGGTCCGCCGCGACGTCTGGATCGTCGGGGGTGACGGCTGGGCCTACGACATCGGCTTCGGTGGCCTCGACCATCTGTTCGCTTCGGGCGCGGACGTCAACGTGCTGGTGTTGGACACCGAGGTGTACTCCAACACCGGTGGGCAGGCGTCCAAGGCGACCCCACGCGGGGCGGTCGCGCGGTTCGCGACCTCCGGCAAGTCCAGCCCAAAGAAGGACCTGGGCCTGCTCGCGATGCAGTACGGATCCGTCTACGTCGCGCAGATCGCGATGGGTGCCAACGAACGTCAGACCATCAAGGCGTTCCGCGAAGCCGAGGAGTGGTCGGGGCCGTCGCTGCTGCTGGCCTACTCCACCTGCATCGCCCACGGTGTGGACATGCGCCACTCCATGGACCGGATGGACCTGGCCGTGAAGACCGGCTACTGGCCCCTCTTCCGCTATCACCCGGCCGCTGAGGAGGGCACCCACCCGTTCAAGTTGGACTCCAAGGCGCCGTCGCAACCGCTCGACGACTTCCTGACGACGGAGGGTCGCTACGCGGTGCTCGATCGCAGCGATCCCGAACGGGCCGCGTACCTGCGGGGACTGGCGGCGAGCGACGTCAAGGAACGCTGGAGCTACTACGAGCAACTGGCCGGCGTCGAACGCCATCTCACCGACGACACGGAGGTGTCCTCATGACGCAGGGCAACGGCGCACGGTCCGCAACGTCCGGACGTTTCGAGGATCTGGAGGACGACGCACTCAGCGGCTCCGGGCGGATCGTGCCGAGCGGACCCGGCGCCGAAGGCGACGCGGACCTCAGCGCGACCTACCTCGGCATGACCCTGCGCTGCCCGGTCGTGGCTTCGTCGAGTCCGCTGACGGGGGCACTGGGGTCGCTGCGGGCCCTCGACACCGCGGGCGTCGGTGCCGTGGTCCTGCCGAGCCTGTTCGAGGAACAACTCGAACACGAAGCCCAGCAGGTCGACCGGTTCCTCGGCCTGTCGTCGGACGTCAATCCCGAGGCGTCCGACGGCTACGCGCCCGTGCTCGACGACTACAACAGCGGGTCGGTGCGCTACCTCAAGCTCATCAGCGAGGCCAAGCAGGAGCTGAGCGTCCCGGTCATCGCCAGCCTCAACGGCTCGACCCGCGGTGGGTGGACCGAGTACGCCCGGATGCTGGCCGACGCCGGCGCGGACGCCATCGAGCTCAACCTCTACCAGGTGGCTGCCGACCCGGGCCGATCCGGCAGGGACATCGAGGCAGAGACGCTGGACGTGATCGGTGACGTCGTCGGGGTCTGCGACGTGCCCGTCGCCGTGAAACTGTCGCCGTACTGGTCGGCGCTCGGGGCGTTCGCGCACCGGATCGTCGACGAGGGGGCTTCCGGACTGGTGTTGTTCAACCGCTTCTACCAGCCCGATATCGACCTGGAGACGCTGTCCGTCGGCCCGCGACTGGTGCTGTCGACCTCCGAGGAGCTCCGGCTGCCGCTGCGATGGATGGCCCTGCTCCACGGTCGGCTGGACGCGTCCCTGGCGGCGACAACCGGCATCCACGACCATGTGGACGTCATCAAAGCGCTGCTGGCTGGTGCCGACGTCGCCATGACCACCTCGGCGTTGTTGCGCCACGGCCCCGATCACGTCACCACCCTGGTGGACGGGCTGCG
>JBDNIX010000427.1:0-5584 GCA_041688045.1 Nitriliruptoraceae bacterium | reverse complement strand
CCTCAGCCGCTCACCACCCTCGGTGGCCATCACGGCCATGATCCGTTCAGGGGCAATGTAAACAGTCGGGGGAAGGTCGCTACGGGCGTCCGGATCGGAACGTCGCTGTTCTCCATTGCACGTCAACCCGGTGGCAAGCACCCAGACTTCCCGTTCGCCGATCTTGGGACGCGGCGGGAATGCGGTCCTGGCATCGCCGGGTTTACCGAGCTGCGGGGTAGACGAACCAAGAGGAGCACGATGAACGATGAGCAGGGGGCGAGGATCCGAGAGATCTTGCAGCGCGCGGAGGTGGCCCACGGGGCCTGGGCGGTTTACCGCGGCGGGGAGGACGACGACTGGGCCGGCTTCTACGCGGCTTTCATCGTGCGCATGAGCCCGATCGCCGAAGCCCTAGGAGAGTCTCCCGGACGGGACCAGACCGTGATCGCGCTTCGAGCGCTCACACGGGCCTATCAAGACGCGGCGTCGACAAACCCGTGGCCCGAGTGGTACGCGAAACGATTCGTAGACGCACTGGAGCAAGCCGGGCGCGCCTGAGCAACAGACGCGCCGCCGCGACTCTCAGCGGTATTCGGGATTCGGATGGCTGGGGTGGGACAGGTCCCACTCGGTGGCGATGTTCCCGTGCGCGGGGATGCCACCGGCGTCCTTCAATTGACGCGCCTGGTGCAGCAGGTTCCACGTCATGAACACCGCGTTGCGGGTGGTCCAAGCATTGCCAGATCCACCGTTGTCCTGGTCGAGATAGGACGGGCCGGGTCCTGCCTCCCCGTTCCAATACGCATCCGCCTGGGGTGGAATGGTCAGTCCGATGTGTTGGAGGGCGTAGAGGATCTGGGCCGCACAGTGCTTGCCGCCATCCTCGTTGCCGGTGATGATCGTGCCGCCGACCTTGCCGTAGTAGGACCACTGACCGGAGTCGTTCAGCTCCCCGGACCAGCCGTACAGGCGCTCGATCAGCAGCCTGGTCTGTGAACTCTGGTCGCCCAGCCAGATGGGAGTGCCGACCACGATGATGTCGGCAGGCTGCACGAACGACCGGTAGATGTCGGGGAAGTCGTCGCGCTCAAAGCCGTGCTCGCGCATGTCGGGCTGCACCCCGGGTGGGATGACGTGGTCGACCATTCGGACGACTTCCACGCTGACGCCGAGCCGGCGCATGATTCCGGCAGACACGTCGATGAGGCCGTCGGTGTTGCTGACCTCCGGTGAACGCTTGAGGGTCCCGTTCAGGAACACGGCACGCAGATCCGAGTAGTCGGCGACCGCGTGGTCCGCCTGGGTCTGCACGAAGCGCCGGATGGGCTCCGGGATCATTGGACGATCACCCCGCGCGAGAAGGCTACGTACCCAGTGATCTCCGACGCCGCCTCGGACGGCTCGGGGTAGTACCAGGCCGCATCCGTGCTCTCCTGGCCATCAACCACCACGCTGTAGTAGCGCGCCTTTCCCTTCCAGTAGCACGTCGACGTGGTGTCGCGCTCTACTAGGTACTCCTGCGCGACCGTGTCCGAGGGGAAGTAGTGGTTGCCCTCGACCACGACCGTCACCTCCGACTCCGCGATGACCTGCCCGTTCCACAATGCCCTCATGGGGCCCTCCTCTACTTTTCCACTCACGCCCCCTGGTGGGGTATTATAGTAACCCTCAGGTCAGTCGCCGGTATTCCCGCGGAATCGATCCGAATCGGGGAATACCGTGTCGGATTGGGAGCCTTTCCCTCTTGGCGAGTGTCCTCACCCGCCGAGAGGAGCAGCGCGTGCAGAGCATCATTGAACTCTATTTAGAGATCAGGGACCTGACCGAGGAACTCGCACGGCCGCTGTCCCCCGAGGACCAGACGGTGCAGTCCATGCCCGATGCCAGCCCGACAAAGTGGCACCGCGCCCACGTGACATGGTTCTTCGAGACATTCATCCTGGCCGAGGAGGACGACCGGTTCCACCCCTACCAGGACGGCTATTGGGTCCTGTTCAACAGTTACTACGAGTCCAAGGGACCTCGTCACCCGCGCCAAGAGCGCGGGCTCATCAGCCGGCCGGGTGCGGCCGAGGTGGGCGACTACCGGGCCGACGTCGACAAGCGCATGCTTGACCTGCTGGCATCCCTGGATGGGGCGGGTGGCTCAAGGCTCGCACCACTGATCGAACTTGGGCTCCATCATGAGCAGCAACACCAAGAGTTACTGCTCATGGACGTCAAGCACGTCATGTCACTCAACCCGATGCGGCCGGCGGCCTACCCAATAGGTGTCCATCACGTCAGGCCATTGATGATCGACCCGGTGTGGGTCGACTTCCCCGGCGGCATCACCGAGATCGGCGCGGATGGTAGTCGGTTCGCCTTCGACAGCGAGCAACCCCGCCATGCCGTCTTGCTCCAGCCATTTCGCATCGCCCGAGGCCTCGTGACCAACCGCGAATGGCTGGCCTTCATGGACGACGGCGGCTACCACCGGCATGACTACTGGCTGTCGGACGGCTGGGCGCGGGCCAGAGCCGAGGACTGGCGGGCACCCTTGTACTGGATCGAGGAGGACGGCGAGTGGCTCGCGCACACGCTCTCCGGCACCCGACCCATCGATCTCGACGAACCCGTCGTTCACGTGAGCCACTACGAGGCAGACGCCTTCGCCTCGTGGTCGGGTGCCCGGCTGCCGACGGAGGCCGAATGGGAGGAGGCCGCGCTGGGTGGCGGTCTCGAACAGGCAGTTGACCAGTGCTGGCAGTGGACCTCCTCCGCCTATCTGCCCTATCCGGGATTTCACGCTGCAACGGGCGCCGTCGGCGAGTACAACGGCAAGTTCATGTCCAACCAGATGGTGCTGCGAGGCGGCTCCTGCATCACACCGCTAGGTCACACGCGCCCCACCTACCGCAACTTCTTCCCGCCCCACAGCCGCTGGGCCTTCTCGGGCCTGAGATTGGCCGCTGATGCTTGATCTTGACTCACCGCTCGCGATAGACGTCCGCATCGGGATGACCAGCTACCCCAAGACGCTTCCTGCGAGGTGGCTCTACGACGAGACCGGGTCGCGGCTGTTCGGTGAAATCACGCGACTTCCCGAGTACTACCCCACCGAGACCGAGCGAGCCATCCTGCGGACCCACGCGCGGGAGATCGTGACGCGCTCCGGTGCCACCACCCTGGTGGAATTGGGGTCAGGAACATCTGACAAGACGACCACACTCCTGGACGCCTTCACGGCGATCGGCACCCTGCGCACCTTCGTACCCGTTGACGTCAGCGAGGAGGTGCTGCACGAGGCAGCCCGCCACCTGCGCCAGCAATACCCCACAGTGCGCGTCCTCCCTATGGTTGCGGACTTCACCGAGTCGCTTTCCCTACCGGACGACGGGCCACGACTCGTGGCCTTCATGGGTGGGACCCTGGGCAACTTCTATCCCCATGAGCGGCGCCTGTTCCTGGAGCACCTGGTCGCAGCACTAGCACCGGGTGACCACGTCCTCGTGGGCACGGATCTGATCAAGAGCGCCGATCGCCTCATCGCGGCCTACCACGACGAACAGCGCATCACGGAGCGATTCATTCTCAACGTGCTCAGCGTGATGAACAGCGCCCTCGGCTCGGAATTCGACGCCGCCGCCTTCCAGTACATCCCGATCTGGGACGCACCCAACACCCGGATGGACCTGCGACTGCGCTCACTGTGTGACCAGCAGGTCGCCATCCCCGGCGCTGGAATCACGGCCTCCTTCAGCGAGGGCGAGGAGATTCGAGTGGAGATCTCCACCAAGTTTCGCATGCCTGACCTTGTGACCGAACTGGAGACCGTCGGGCTGTGGCCGATCCAGGTCATGACCGACCCGGCTGAGGACTTCGCACTCACCCTAGCCCGCCGCCATTAGCGGGAATGCCCGCGGCTACCGGCCGGGTTCCCGGCAAGACACCCCCCACCCAGACACCCCACCCAGAGGAGATCGCATGCCCCGTGAAGTCGACGTCGTAGTAGTAGGTATGGGTCCTGGTGGCGAGGACGTCGCCGGCGCCCTGGCCGTAGCCGGCAAGTCCGTCGTGGGTATCGAGGCGGAACTGGTCGGCGGCGAGTGCCCCTACTGGGGATGCATCCCCAGCAAGATGATGATCCGGGCCGCGAATCTGCTCGCCGAGACCCGCCGCCTGCCCGGGGTCGCCGGGGACGCGGTGCTCACACCTGACTTCGCCCCGGTGGCTCGTCGGATCCGAGAGGAGGCGACGGACGACTGGAACGATCAGGTGGCCGTCGATCGCTTCGTCGGCAAGGGCGGTGAGTTCATCCGGGGTCGCGGCGAGCTTACAGCCCGCGACACAGTCCGCGTGGGCTCAGAACTGTTCCGTGCGCGGACCGGCATCGTGATCGCTACCGGGACCAGCCCGGCCATTCCACCCATTGACGGACTCGCAGGGACCCCTTTCTGGACGAACCGCGAGGCCATCTCGGCCCTTGAACCACCAACATCCCTAATCGTCCTTGGCGGCGGTGCGATCGGCTGCGAGTTGGCCCAGGTGTTCGCCCGCTTCGGCACCAAGGTGACCATGATTGAGGCAGCCGAGCGGCTCCTGCCGCTCGAGATTCCCGCAGCGGGCGACCTGGTGGCAACGGTGTTCCAGGCCGAGGGCATGACTGTGCTCACCGGCACCACGGCCAGTTCCGTACGCCATACGGCCGAAGGATTCCACGTCACGGCGGGCGCTCGGGAGGTCACAGCGGAACGGCTCCTGATCGTGACCGGTCGACGGGCCAACCTCCATGGGCTCGGCCTGGACAACGCCGGGCTGCCGAAGGACACTCGCTTTCTCGCGGTCGATGGCCAATTGCGTGCCGGCGACGGCATCTGGGCGGTCGGCGACGTCACCGGCGCGGGCACGTTCACACACGTCGCGACGTACCAGGCTCGGATCGCGACGGGGAGCATCCTCGGCACGCCGCTTCCCGATGCCGACTACCGGGCCCTGCCCCGAGTCACCTTCACCGATCCGGAGGTCGGGTCGGTGGGCCTGTCCCCGAAAGCGGCCCGCGCGCAGGGCCTGCGCATTCGGGTCGGCTCGACGCAGGTGCCGCATACGTCTCGCGGCTGGCTGCACAAGGTGGGCAACGAGGGCTTCATCGAACTCGTCGAAGATGCCGAGGCCGGAGTCCTCATCGGGGCTACCAGCGTCGGACCCGCCGGCGGCGAGGTGCTGGGCTTGCTCACGCTGGCCATCCATGCCCGGGTGCCGGTCAGTGATCTGCAATCGATGATTTACGCCTACCCGACCTTCCACCGCGGGGTCGAGGACGCCCTTCGCGCACTGGAGCCGGCGTGAGAGCACGTGGCCCGGTGCGTTCGTAGCGCGTCGCGACGGGCGGTGGGTGCTCCGATGGCGGTCGAGCCGCCGCCGCTGACCCCAGCGCAGGAGACTGTTCCGGTCTCACAATCGTCGCATAACCACGGATGCCCGGTCCGATCCATGGATGCCCACCAATCAAACAACGCAACAGTCCTGTGACACCCTGCCAGGGCCATCAGCGAGTTCCACCTCTTGGCAAAGGTTTCCTGGCGCAACTGCTCGTGGGCAACCGTTCGTGGACGGTGAGCTG
>JBDNIX010000426.1:0-4665 GCA_041688045.1 Nitriliruptoraceae bacterium | reverse complement strand
GTTGGTCGTGGCAGTCTTGTGCGTTGCGGGGTGACGCGAAAAGCTGCCACGAGGTGGAGGCGTCGCGGGGTGACGCGAAAAGCTGCCACGAGGTGGGGGCGTCGCGAGGGGGGCGGGTCGCGGGGTGACGCGAAAAGCTGCCACGAGGTGGGGGCGTCGCGAGGGGGGCGGGTCGCTGGGTGACGCGAAAAGCTGCCACGAGGTGGGGGCGTCGCGGGGTGACGCGAAAAGCTGCCACGAGGTGGGGGCGTCGCGAGGGGGGCGGGTCGCGGGGTGGTCGGCGAAATCGGTAGCGTTGCCGAGACGCATGATGATGGGTACCACCACCTCAGGAGGATCTGATGGACGATGTCGCCGTAGCCGCACCCCCGGAACGCCTACTGCTCGGTCCGGGTCCGTCTCCGGTCCACCCCCGGGTGCTGGAAGCGCAGGCACGTTCGATGGTCGGTCACCTCGATCCGTGGTTCCTCGAGGTCACCGATCAGGTCATGGGGATGCTGCGCACGGTGTTCCGCACCACCAACCGGCTCACGTATGCCGTGTCCGGCACCGGGTCGGCGGGGATGGAGACCGCAGTCGTCAACGTGGTCGAACCCGGCGACACGGTGATCGTGGGGATCAACGGTGTCTTTGGGGGGCGCATCGCCGACACGGCGCGACGTGCGGGCGCGGACGTGGTCGCGCTCGAGGAGCCCTGGGGGCGGATCGTGTCGCCGGAGCGGGTGGCGTCGGCGCTCAAGGCGCACCCCGACGCCAAACTCGTCGCACTCGTCCACGCCGAAACGTCCACGGGCGCCCACCAGCCGCTCGAAGAGGTCGGTGCGCTCCTGGTAGACACCGACACCCTGTTCCTGGTGGACACGGTCACCGGGCTCGCTGGCGTGCCCCTGGAAGTCGACGAGTGGGGGCTCGACGTCGTCTACAGCGGAACGCAGAAGTGCCTGTCCGTGCCGCCCGGGCTGGCGCCGATCACGTTTTCGGAGAAGGCCGAAGCGGTCATCGAGCGACGGAGTACCACCGTCCGGTCGTGGTACCTCGACGTCCAGGCGGTTCGCAAGTACTGGGGTGGCGATCGGGCCTACCACCACACGGCGCCGATCAGCGCCCTGCTGGGGCTGCACGAAGGCCTGCGGATGGTGCTCGAAGAAGGCCTGGCTGCCCGTTGGGCACGCCATGCGGAAGTCGGTCAGCTCTTCCAGGAGCACGTGCAGGACCGGGATGCTGAACTGCTCTCCCAGGAGGGCCACCGACTGCCACAGCTGACGACGTTCGCGCTGCCCGGCAACGTCGAGGAAGCACCGCTGCGCAAGCGACTCCTGCTCGAGTACGGAATCGAGGTCGGCGGTGGTCTGGGAACCTTCGCCGGCCGTGCGTGGCGGGTGGGCCTGATGGGCGAGGGGGCGACGCACGCCAACGTGGACCGCTTGCTCCAGGCGATGGACGAACTACTCGAGGGCTGACGGTCCGAGGGGCTCGTAGCGGGCGGCTTCGCCCGGATCCGAGATTTCGCTTCGGCGGGAGGCCGGTGGCGGCTATCGTCGTCCTCTGGGAGTACGGGTAGCTGCTCGTGCCGTAATGGGACGACGTACGAGGGGGTGTTCGATGGCGAAGGTGGTTCTTGACGGGTTGGACAAGGTGTATCCGGATGGGACGCAGGCGGTTTCCGGGTTGGATTTGGAGATTGGTGATGGGGAGTTTGTGATTTTGGTGGGGCCGTCGGGGTGTGGGAAGTCCACGGCGTTGCGGATGGTTGCGGGGTTGGAGGAGATTTCGGGGGGAGATCTGTATATCGGCGAGAAGCGGGTGAATGATTTGTCGCCGAAGGAGCGTGATATTGCGATGGTGTTCCAGTCGTATGCGTTGTATCCGCATATGTCGGTGGCGGACAACATGGGGTTTGCGTTGAAGTTGGCGAAGGTGGAGAAGGCGGAGATTGATCGTCGGGTGCGTGAGGCTGGCGAGATTTTGGGGTTGATGGAGTATCTGCATCGGAAGCCGAAGGCGTTGTCTGGTGGGCAGCGGCAGCGGGTGGCGATGGGTCGGGCGATTGTGCGCTCGCCGCAGGCGTTTTTGATGGATGAGCCGTTGTCGAATTTGGATGCGAAGTTGCGGGTGGCGATGCGTTCGGAGATCGCGTCGTTGCAGGCTCGGCTGGGTGTGACCACGATGTATGTGACCCATGATCAGGTTGAGGCGATGACGATGGGGGATCGGGTTGCGGTGTTGAAGCGGGGGGTGTTGATGCAGGTGGACTCGCCGCAGCGGTTGTATGACTCGCCGGACAATCTGTTTGTGGCGGGGTTCATCGGGTCGCCGGCGATGAATATCGCGTCGGGGACGTTGCGGCGTCGGGATGGGCAGATGTGGTTGGAGTTGGGGGATAAGGGGGTGTCGTTGGTGGTGCCGGATGCGGCGTTGGAGCGGTATCCCAAGGCGGCGGAGCGTGATGGGGGTCAGGTGGCGTTTGGGATCCGTCCGGAGCATTTTTCGCCGCCGTCGGAGGTTGGGCCTGGTCAGGTGTGGTCGGGTGCGCCGCTGAGTTTGGTGGAGATGTTGGGCTCGGAGATGTTGGTGCATTTTCAGACGTCGGCGTCTCCGATTGTGACTGATGACATGCGTGCGGCGCTTGATGATGATGAGGCGTTCGAGGAGTTGCAGAAGCGGGCGCGTGAGGGGGGTCAGGAGTTTGTGGCCCGGTTCGATCCGGGTGAGCCGGCCAAGGTTGGTGAGCCCAAGGATGTGGGGGTCAAGACCGAACATCTGCATTTCTTCGATATCGAGAACGGCCACACCCTGCGCTGACACCACCCGACCGCGTCGAGACGTGACGACCGGGGACTCCCCGACTGGCACACGATGAGGCGACGACGGCTGGGACTCAAGTGGCGCGTGGTCGCGGCGATCGCCATCGCACTGGTGCGCGTCGCCCGGTGGCGGATCGACGTCCAGGGTCTGGAACACGTGCCGACCTCAGGCGGGGCCGTCATCGCGTTCAATCACCACAGCTACAACGATTTCGTGATGCTCGCGTGGGGACCGGTCCGGGCGCTCAAGCGCCCGATCCGCTTTCTGGCCAAGCGGGAGATCTGGGAGAAGCGCCGGACTCGCTGGGTGGTGCGGTGGGTCGGAGCCGTCCCCGTCGACCGCGGGTCCGCCTCCGCGCGGTCGGGCGCCTTCGACGCCGCTGCGGCTGCACTACGCGAGGGTGACCTGGTCGGCGTCGCACCCGAACAGACGATCTCCACGACGTTCGAGTTGTTGCCGTTCCGTACGGGAGCTGTTCGTATGGCCCAACTCGCCGGGGTACCGATCGTGCCCGTCGTAGGATGGGGCTCCCACCGGTTCGCGACCAAGGGGCAGCCCATGCGTCTGACCTTCGGGCTGCCGGTGACCGTGCGGTTCGGTGAACCCCTGCCGGTAGACGCCGACGAGGATCCTGTCGTCGCGACCGAGCGATTGCGGAGGCGTATGCAGGCCATGCTGCACGACATTCAGTCCTCGTATCCGGATGGTCATCCCGAAGGGGCCGCCTGGGTCCCGGCGCGCCTCGGAGGCGGTGCGCCCCCGCCCGACGATGCCGGGCCAACGCGCTGAGCATCACCGACCCGGCGTGACGGCGGCGCCGAACCGTAGGTCGGACCCTGATCCCTACCCGCCCGCCCCGCCTGCCCGCCGCCAGCCACCGCCCGCCCCGCCAACTCGATCCGGAGCCGATCACGTGCCTCGACCTGTTGACCCCCGCACCCCGGGAGCGACGTGGCTGTACCGGATCGTGGCCTGGTGCTTCTTCGCTGCGATGCGCGTGCAGCGCTGGCGATTCGATGTCCGCGGATTGGACCACGTTCCTCGCGTCGGGGGTGCGGTGATCGCGTCCAACCACACGTCGTTCTGGGACTTCTTCACCACCGGTCGGGGCCCGTACCTCGGCTGGGGACGGCCGGTCCGGATCCTGGCCAAAGCATCGCTGTTCGAGCTGCCGATCGCGGGCTGGATCATGCGCAAGGTCGAACACATCCCGGTCCGTCGCGGTACGGGGACGCGGGCACTGTCCAGTGCCATCGAGGCACTCCGCGGCGGTGAGCTGATCCTCGTCCTGCCCGAGCAGACCATCACCCCCGCTTTCGACCTCCTGCCGTTCAAGCGCGGGGCCGCGCGCATGGCGGCGTCGGCCGGTGTGCCACTGATTCCGGCGGTGTCGTGGGGGACGCATCGCTTCCACACCGTGGGTCGCAAGCCACGGTGGGCCTGGCAGCTGCCCGTCACGATCCACTACGGCGAGCCCTTGCACCCGGCCCCGGACGACGATCTCGTCGAGGTGACCGCCGAGCTCGAGCGTCGTGTCGCCGTGCTCCTCGATCAGGTTCAATGTGCGTACCCCGACGGCACGCCATCGGGTGCGTGGTGGGTGCCGGCCCGGCTGGGCGGCGGCGCACCGACACGGGAGGTCGCCGACGCGTACCTGCGCGGGCTCACGGACGGTTGGTCGGCGCCGACCCCCAGGGCGACATCGAGGAAGCGCAGGCGGGCCGGCTGACGCCTGTCCGCACCGGCGTCCGGATCGGTCCGTCCGCACCGGCGTCCGGATCGGCCTGTCCGTCAGTGGCCCGTTGCCTGGATCGCCTCGGCCTGCGCGATGGTCCGTCGTGCTTCCTCGACGTGGAGGTT
>JBDNIX010000425.1:0-11570 GCA_041688045.1 Nitriliruptoraceae bacterium | reverse complement strand
CTCGTCCCGGCTGACGGTTCGATGACCCGGCCCGTTCGATGACCCCGTTCGATGACCCGGCCCGTTCCATGACCCAGCCCGTTCCATGACCCAGCCCGACGATGGTGCAGACCGAGCCGTCACCGAACATCCGCCGAGATGACCGGAGCGACCGTGGCCACCACCACCCCGCCGGAAGACCGGCCGTACAGCGAGGCCGACGTCGCCGTGGCGACCGAACGCCTCCGCGCGATCTGCAACGGGTTGCCGGAGATCACCGAGCGGCTCAGCCACGGGTCGGTCACGTTCTTCGTCCGTGACAAGCGCACCCTGTGCTACCTCACCGATGACCACCATGGGGACGGGCGCTTGGCCATCATCTACCCGGCACCGGAGGCCGTGCAGGCCGAAGTCATCGCGTCCGATCCGGACCGGTTCTTTCGGCCGCCCTACGTCGGGCACCGGGGCTGGGTCGGGCTCCGCGTCGACCTCGACCCGGCCTGGGACGAGGTCGCGCAGATCCTCGACGAGGCCTACCGGTTGGTCGCGCCGAAGCTGCTGATCAAGCAGTTCGACGCGACCTAACCCTTTTCGATCGGCGCCCGGACGAGGTTGCCCCACTCGGTCCACGAGCCGTCGTAGTTGCGCACGTTCTCGTGCCCGAGCAGATGGGTCAGCACGAACCAGCTGTGGCTGGAACGCTCCCCGATCCGGCAGTAGACGATCGTGTCCTGATCGCCGGTGAGGCCCTGCTCCTGCTCGTACAGTTCACGCAGCTGCTCCACTGGCTTGAAGGTGCCATCTTCCTGTGCCGCGCGGCCCCATGGCACGCCCTTGGCGCCCGGGATGTGGCCGCCGCGCATGGCGCCCTCCTGCGGGTAATCGGGCATGTGGGTCCGCTCCCCCGTGAACTCCTGCGGGCTGCGGACGTCCAGCAACTGCCCCGCCACCTCGAGGTGCTCCTCGACGTGTTCACGGTAGGCACGGATCGGCGCGTCGTCACGCTCGACCACGGGGTAGTCCGTCGCCTCGCGTTGCGGCTTGTCGGTCGTGACGGGGCGATCCTCGGCGAGCCACTTGTCGCGACCGCCATCCATGAGCCGTACGTCGGGGTGATCGAACAGTGAGAACACCCACAACGCGTACGCCGCCCACCAGTTGCTCTTGTCGCCGTAGAACACGACCGTGTCGTCGCGGCCGATGCCCTTCGCGCGCATCAACTCCGCGAAACCCTCACCGTCGACGTAGTCACGTGCGACCGGGTCCTGCAGATCGGTGTGCCAGTCGATCTTGACCGCGCCGGGGACGTGACCGGTCTCGTAGAGCAGCACGTCCTCGTCGGACTCCACGATCACCAATCCAGGGTCATCGAGGTGGTCCGCCACCCAGGACGTGGACACGAGCACGCTCGGGTTGGAGTACGCGGTGATCTTCGGGTCGGTGTCGTGGTCGGTGACCGGCATGCGTGACGCTCCTCGGTACGTTGCCTGCAACAGCAGCTTTCCCTGACGAGCGTAGGAGCTGGGCACCATGGGTCTACCGACTGCCCTTGAGAACGTGGTAAACGACTTCGCCTCCGCCCCGCCGGAGCTGCGTATCGAGCTGCTCGTCGAGTACTCGGAGAAGGTCCCGCCCCTTCCGGAGCACCTGGCCGCGGACCCGGGTCAACTCGAGGAAGTGGAGGAGTGCCAGACCCCGTTCTTCCTCACCACCGAGGTGGCGGAGGACGACACGGTCAAGGTCTGGTTCGATTGTTCACCGCAGGCACCGACGACCCGAGGATTTGCGGGCATCCTGTCCGAAGGCCTGTCCGGTGCAACCACGGAGGAAGTGTTGGCCGTGCCGGATGATTTCTACCACCGCATGGGCCTCGCGGAGGCGATCAGTCCGCTGCGCCTGCGGGGCATGGATGCGATCCTGTTCCGCCTCAAGCGCCAACTCCGCGCGGGCTAGTCCCAGATTCGGTCGAGGCGCCAGGCCTCGCCACATCGCACGACCTCGTAGACCCCGCGGGTAGGTCCTCCATTGCGGGCTTCGACCCGCCACAGGTCCGTGCGTTGGATATGCCTGGGGAGCCCATCAGCCTGCCGCCACCAACTCTCGTCCTCGTACCAGTGACCGAGCACCTGCACGACGTGATAGCGCCGCCCACGCCAGGTGAACGCCGCCGGCGCCTCCGCGGCGACCTCGACGTCATCCAGTTCTTCGCGGTACCGCTTGCTCATCAGGACCTCCTTTCGGTCTCTTCGTCGCGCGTTGTTCACTCGCCCGAACGTGTCCCGAACGCATGTTCGATACTGAAGGTAGAGGGCGGCTGCGACAAGGCCGCAACCACGAGCACCCACCGCACCAGTCGGGGACCGAACCGCACGATGTTCGTCGGCCGTTGACGTCATGACCGCGACCGACGAGGCTGCCGCCGCAGCGGTGTGGAGCGGCCACGAACGAGGACAGCCAGATGGGCGAGATCGATGACCAGCGTCGCTTCGATGACGACCAGTACAACGCCAAAGGTGTGCTGAGGAAAAAGGTCTACGAGAAAGAACTCGAACGTCTTCAGATCGAACTCGTCAAGTTGCAGCAGACGTTCAAGGAGCGGGGCAAGCGCGCGGTGGTGATCTTCGAGGGTCGCGACGCCGCCGGCAAAGGCGGGGTGATCAAGCGGATCACCGAACGTCTCAATCCTCGGGTGGTCCGCACGGTCGCGCTCGGCACCCCCTCCGACCGAGAGAAGACCCAGTGGTATTTCCAGCGGTACGTCGAGCACCTGCCCGCCGCCGGGGAGATCGTGCTGTTCGATCGCTCCTGGTACAACCGCGCGGGTGTCGAACGGGTGATGAACTTCGCCACGGAGGCACAGGTCCGCGAGTTCATGCGCACCTGCCCGGAGTTCGAACGAATGCTGGTGCGGTCGGGCATCACGCTCATCAAGTACTGGTTCTCGGTCAGCGATGACGAACAGGAACGGCGTTTCCAGGCCCGGAACCAGGACCCGACGAAACGATGGAAGCTGTCGCCGATGGACCTGCAGTCACGTGCGTTGTGGCAGGAGTATTCGCGAGCCAAGGACGAGATGTTCAACCACACCGACATCAAGCAGGCGCCATGGTGGGTCGTGACGGCCGACGTCAAGCGGCACGCCCGGCTCAACTGCATCGCCCACCTGCTCGACCAGTTCGACTACCACCACGAGGCACCCGAGCCGATCGACCTGCGACCTCGGCCCGCGGAGACCGCCGGCTACGTCCGACCCCCGATGGAGGATCAGACGTTCGTCCCACAGCGCTATTGACGCCGGGATCGACCGGGGAGGCGGGTGGGATCGACCGACGCCGCAGGGATCGACCGACGCCGCAGGGATCGACCGACGCCGCAGGGATCGACCGGGACTACACAGAGGGTTCGGTGGGGAGTTCCCGTCCGGCGCGCTCGTACAGTTGCTGTGCAGCATCGATCGCGACCTGTTCGATCGGCACACCAGCGGCCACCTGGGCGTTCCACCAGCCGAGTGCCGCCGTGGTCAGTTCGGCGGACATCGGACCCAGCGCGACACGGATCAGCGGTTGTTCGGTGACCGCATCCACGCGGATCTGGGGGAGCGGCACGAACGCCGGGAAGACGCGCAGATCGTCCACCAGGGGACGCAGGCCCGCACGCCACGCCGACCCGTCGGTGGCCGTCGTCAGCCCGGCCAGACAGTCGCCGACGGCCACGCCCAACACCGCATCGGCGGGATCCGCGGCAAGGAACGGACGGTCGCTGCGGACGCTGTAGGCCGACAACACCGCGGGCAGACCATCGGGACGGTTCCCGAACTCCTGGTCAACGCACACCACGGCATCGGGTTGCTCCGACAGCCGCGAGGCGAGTTGCGACATCGTGCGGATGTCGGCGTCCATCGATGGTGGCCCGCGGACGACGAAGGCGAACGTCGCGTTCGCCGGCGGTTCGTCGATCCCCTCGCCGAGCCGCGGGCGCAACCACACGATGCCCTCGGACACGTCGTGATCGCGCACGGCGACGTAGCTCTGGCCCGGGTCGCTCGGTGGGTCGGGCCGACCCAGGGTCTCCAGCCACGCCTCGCCGGTATAGCCGGGACGCACGTCCACCTCCCCCAGCTCCAGGGCACGGCGGGCATCACGGGCGTCGCTGAACGGGACCACCTCGGCGGGAAGTCCCTGCAATTCCAACAGGATGGCCATCGTGCGGGCCAACAGGTCGGTTTCCGGGTCGGGGCCGGAGGCGACACGAACGGCGGGCGACTCCGCGTCGAGTTCCGCGGCGACATCGAGCTCAGCGTCCGGGGAATCGCTGGCCGACGCACCGTTTGCCGGGTCCTCATCGGACGCGGCATCCTGGCCCGGCGTCGTGCACGACGTCAGGACGAGGCCGCACGTGGCGGCCAGGATCGAGGCGACGATGCGGTGCATGGCTCCAGCTTGCCAGACGGGAAGAACACCACGGTACGGGGGGTCGGGTCCGACGTCGTACCCTCGACATCATCGCTGCTGCGCCGGACGATCCGGGAACCCCCGACGGTGCCGGGCATCCGAGCCACATCACGTCGAACCACGTCGAACCACGTCGAACCACGTCGAACCGAGAGGAGTCCACCGTTGGGCCGCTACACATCCGGAACCAAGACCTTTCTCTGCGCGCTCGCGGTCGCACTCCTGGCTGCGGCTTGCGGGGGTGAGCCAACGGATACGACCACGGAACCCGATGCGACCGGGAACGGAAGCCAGGAACTGGCCGTCGCCGTGGCCAGTTTCGACCTGGCGGTGGGCGAGAACCAGCGTCTGCTCACCGGTCTGCTGAGCGCCGAACGGGAACTCCTGGCCTTTGGCGAGGTCACGTTCCAGCTGGCGCACCTCGGTGACGAACCGGGAGGCGAGGTCGAACTCACCCAGACGGTCCAGGCGCCGTTCCTCCCCGTTCCCGGAGCGGAACCGGAGGGCAGTTCGGACAGCCCGCGCTTCCTTTCCGGCGAGACCGGGACCGGTGTGTATGCCGGACAGATCGACTTCGATGAGCCGGGTTTCTGGGGCCTGCGCGTCGTCGCGGAGACGGCTGACGGTGGCACCATCCAGGGCAGCACGACCTTCGCGGTACAGGAGGAACCACAGGTCCACGGACCCGGCGACCCGGCCCCTCGAACGGTGAACGCGACCATCGCGGATGCCGAGGCGGGCACCGTCGAGCCAGCAGCGGTGGACTCCCGCGCAGGCGGGGAAGATGGCACGATTCCGGACGCACACCTGCACGACCAGGTCATCGCCGACGTGCTGGACGAGGGACGGCCGCTGGTCGTGTCCGTGACCACGCCGGTCTACTGCGCCAGCCGTTTCTGCGGTCCACAGACCAACGTCATGAGTGATCTCGCGGAGACCTACGAGGACACCGCAGCCTTCGTGCACCTGGAGGTCTGGCAGGACTTCGACGAGCAGATGATCAACGACGCGGCCGGGGACTGGATCCTGGCCGGTCCCGAGGCTCAGGGCAACGAACCGTGGGTCTTCTTCGTCGACGACACCGGCACGATCACCCACCGGTGGGACAATGTGCTCGACCTCGAGGAACTCGAGGCGGCACTGGCGGCCCTGTAGGGCCTATCCGCGGCGACGCGTCAGTTGCGGGGGCAGGAGCGACACGTCCGGTCCCGCCAAGCGGTCGCCACGCTCGCCCGCGCGCAGCATGGCCCGGACGGCTGCCCCACCGACCACGATCACCTCGGCCATGAACGAGACCAGGAGGGCGACCCCCGTGAACTCTGCGAGCAGCCGGGGACGAAAGCCCGCCTCACCGAACAGCCCGACAGCCAGCCAGGCCAGGACCACGACCACACCCAGGGTCGCCAGGACCGCCCGCATCCGTCGCGCCGTGCGACCCCAATCCATGATGCTCGGTGGGGCCAGCGGCGCGTCAGTCGGGGACGGCGACCCGTCAGTCGATGGCTGATCAGCAGCTGGGGTCACAGTTCAGGGTCTCCGAGGTCGATGCGTAGCGAGGCCAGCACGCGGGTGATCTCGCCACGGACGGCGCCGATGTCCAGCGGCAGGCGCACGTCGTTCTGCGGGTAGAGCTCGGCGGTGGACAGGTCGGTGACGCTCATCTGCCAGCCGCGCTCCCGGATGTGCTCGCCCAGCTCGCAGGACCAGGTCATCACCACGGTGTCATCGTAGTCGTGCAGCGTGAAGGTCAGGATCCGGTTGAACGCCAGCGCCCATTGACGACCCCCGCGTCGGGTGACGCCCTGCACCCGAAACCCGAGCGCCTCGAGGTTGTCGTCGAACGTGGCGCCGTGCGCGCCGACATCGGCTGACGATCCGGTCATGGCAAAGGGTGTCCTGGCTGGTGTGGGTCTGGGCAAACTCCGGGGACCACGCTACCTGGATGCCGTCGACTGCGGTGTCGCACGCGCGTGACCGTCGGTCGCTGTCGGCGTTGGCTATGCGGTGTCGCGGCCAACGGGCCATACGCTCTCCCGCATGGTCCACTCTCGCCTGCTGACTGCCGCCTGCGCCGCGCTGGCAGTGGTTGCCGCGCTCGCTGCCTGCACCCCGGACACCAGCGACCTGGAGGCCGAGGTGGATGAGCTTCGTACGGAGCTGCAGAGTCGCCGCGCCGACCGAACCGCGCTGGAACAACGTCTGGACGACATCGAGGCAGCGGTCGCCGGCGCGACCGCGGATGACGGGACCGCCGACCGACTGGCCGAGGTGAACGACGAACTGGCCCGGATCGTCGATGCGGTGACGGTGCTGGAGGAGGATCTCGCGGCCGAAGCGAGCGCACGTGCCCAGTTGTCCGAGGAGGTCGAGGTCGCCGACACCGACCTGCGCAACGGCCTCGCTGACGTGCGCGGCCAGGTGGACTCGGTGCGCGGCACCGTCGGCCTTCTCAAGGATCAGGTGGAGGTCCTTCGGGAACGCGTGGACCGCGCCACCGGCTAGCAGCGTCCGGGGCGGGTCATCGATGCGAGGTCGAGGCTGCCGTACCATCAGCGCGTGTCCGAACCCTCTTCGACCCCCACTGCTCCCACCCGCGTCGGCGGGCGCTATGTCCTGCTCGACGAGCTTGGTCGCGGGGGGATGGCCAGCGTGTACCGCGCGCTGGACGAAGTGCTTGACCGCCACGTGGCCGTCAAGCTCCTGCACCCACATCTGGCCGCGGACACCGCGTTCCTCGATCGGTTCCGCCGCGAAGCGCGCGCCGCCGCGGCCCTCTCCCACCCCAACGTCGTCGGGGTCCATGATTGGGGCGAAACCGATGACGGGGCGTACCTCATCCTGCAGCTGGTCGAGGGACCGACGCTTCGGCAGGTGCTGCGCGAGCGCGGCCCCCTGACCGCCGAGGAGGCGGCGGGCATCATGATCCCCGCCGCTCGGGGTCTCGGCGCGGCCCACGAAGCCGGGCTCGTCCACCGCGACGTCAAGCCGGAGAACCTGTTATTGGGCCAGGACGGGACCGTCCGGGTCACCGACTTCGGACTGGCGCGGGCCGTCGCCAGCGCTACGACGACGTTCGGGACCGACGTTCTGGTCGGCTCGCCACATTATCTCTCCCCCGAGGCGGTCAGCGGCGAACGTCTGGACCCGCGGGCGGACGTCTACGCCCTGGGGGTCGTGCTCTTCGAATGCCTCACCGGGCGTCCACCCCACAACGGCGAGTCCGCGTTCGCGACCGCGGTCCAGCACACCTCCCACACCGTTCCGGCCCCGTCGACGGTCATCGAGGGGATCGAGCCGGGCGTCGACGATGTCGTGCGCTGGGCCACGGCGATCGACCGCGACACCCGCTACCCGACCGGGGACGACTTCGCCCGAGCGCTGAGCAACGCGGTCCTGCATCCGACCCCGGCCATCGGCCTGGCCGCCGAGGTCGCGCCAGCGCGTCGACCCGGCCACGCGATCCTCGATGGAGACGACCGTGACGCATCGGACGTGGGGTCGGACGAGTTCGACTGGGACGACGTCGACGAGGCCACGGGCCTCGGGGGTCGCAACGGCACATCGTTGCTGTACTCCGACGACGACGAGGACGGAGATACCACCACGGTCGGACCGAGCCCGCGGCGATCGGGGTGGCTGGTCGCCTTCGTGATCGTGGCCCTGGTCCTGGCGTCAGGTGTGGGCGGATACCTGGTGTGGGACCGGATGATCGCGCCGGTGCTGCCCATCCCCGCGGTCGTCGGCCAGCCGCAGGACACCGCGGAGGACCAGTTGGCCCTGGAGGGCTTCGTTCCGGAGGTCACCGCAACGCGGCACGACCTCGACGCCCCTGTTGGTCAGGTGCTCGAGCAGCAGCCGACCGGGACGGCACGGCGTGGCACCGAAGTGCGCCTCGTCCTGTCGGATGGCCCCCGGCAGGTGGAGGTACCCGACGTCGTCGACGAGCCGCTCACCACGGCCCGGGAGCGGTTGGCCGAGGACGGGTTCGAGGTCACCGATGACGAGGTCTACGACGACCGTGCCGAGGCGGGGACGGTCCTCGGCACCACTCCGCCGGCGGGTGCGGTCGTCGACGAGACGAGCCTGGTCACTCTCACGGTCAGCCGCGGTCCGCGGCCGATCGACGTGCCGGAGCTCATCGGTGAGTCGTTGGACGACGCGACCGAACGTCTTCGCACGCTCAACCTCGACGTGGTGGTGGCTTCGCGACGGTTCGACGCCACCATTCCGGCCGGCCACGTGATCGAGCAGGCTCCGTCGGCGGGCGACACGGTGTTCCGGGACGACCGCATCGAGGTCGTGCTCTCCGACGGACCGGCCCCGATCGAGGTGCCGTCGGTCCGCGATGAGCAGGTTGCCGACGCCGTGGCTGTCCTTCGCGACCTTGGATTCGAGGTAGAGGTCGACCGGCGTGGCGGGCTCGGCGCGTTCCTCCGTCCCGGCCAGGTGTTCGATCAGGATCCCGGGCCCGGCAGTAGCCGGTTCGTCGGGGACGTGATCACCCTGTTCGCCTACAACGACTGACCGCGCCTACGGGGTGCTGGGTGCCGTCGCCGGCGCGGTTTCGGCGCGCTCAGCGGCCAGATCCAGGTCGTCGCCGACCGCTGACCACCCGTGCAGTTCGATGTCCGATACTCCGACCCCGTTGCCGTCGACGCCGGGGAACACCTCGATGATCTCGAGTCGCAGCACGGTCGACAGCACCGGTTCGGGCAGCTCGATGGCCTGACGGCCACGGCCGTCATCGAGCAGATTGAAGATGTAGGCGCCACCACCATCGACGATGGCTCGCACACGGTGCAACCGCGAGATGTCCTCGTAGGCGCGCAGATCGACCTGGTCACCATTACGGATCACGAGCGCGGAGATCCAACTGGGCTCCTCGAGGAACAGGTCGACGATCTCGAGTGGCTGGTCCGGATCATCGAGCAGGCCGTCGGACCTCCAGGCCGTCTCCGGATTGTCATCGACCATCCGTGCCGCCTGGAACCCGCGGCCGTCCTGCGGCGGCAGGAACGTGACCGTCGCGATGTCACTCAGCACGAGGTCCGTGGGCTCGCCCGGATAGAGCGACGCATCGAAGTCCGCGTCCGGCACGGTGGTCGGCGGCGCGAACGGCCCCAGCTGCGCGACGACCAGCCCCAGCAACAACAGCCCGGCTGCAGCCAGGATCGCAGCGACGGCCAACCACCACCGGCGGGGATGGGGCGCCGTCGCCACGGCTGACGCCCGGACGTCGGGATCGGGGTCGGGATCCGGCCAGGGCAGTTCCTCGCCGGTTTCCAGATCGACGCCACACGACCGACAGACCTCGCGCTCCGACGCGTTGAAGATGCCGCACGTCGGGCAGGCGCGGGCGGTCCGGGACGGTGCCTCGGTCACCTCACCACCGCTGGTGGCCGTGTCCTGGACATCCGTGTCGTCGTCCACGCGCCTGGTTCCGATCGTCGGGAGCCCGCCGGGGGTCGAACCCCCGTGGGAAACGGTCCGGGACGCCGACGGCCCAACGGCTCGCCCGACGCCACGACCGCCGGAGCTTAGCCGTGTCACCCCACGTCCCGAAGATGCCGAACCCGGGCCGCGCACTCCCACATCGGGCACCGGGTGCTATGCTCTGCTTCATGACCCCGATGTCCGCCTTTGGCTTCTTTGCCGGCTGGTTTGTAACCAGCCCGGAAGCTGAGCGCGTCGGCATCTGCTGAACCCACCACCAGTCGCTCGCAGCCCCGGGATCCTCCCGGGGCTTCGTTCTGGGACCGGGATCACGAGGAAGTGAGCACGCGAATGAGAGAGGACACGACGATGGTCGTCGTCATGCGTGGCACCGCTTCACCGGCCGATGTCGACAAGGTCGTCAAGGCGATCTCGGACGTGGGCGGCGACGCCTTCGTCTCTCGCGGGAAGAGCCAGACGATCATCGGCCTCGTCGGCGATCTCACCCACTTCGCGGAACTGCCCCTGCACGCCTTCCCCGGGGTGGAGGATGTCATCCGCGTCAGCAAGGCATACAAACTCGTCAGCAACGAAACCCAACCACGACCGTCGACGGTCATGGTCGGTGACACACCGATCGGCCGTGACACCGTCACGCTGATCGCCGGCGCCTGCGCCGTGGAGACCGAGGAGCAGACCGTCGCGTCCTGCCGCATGGCCAAGGAGGCCGGCGCCACGATCCTGCGGGGTGGTGCCTACAAGCCACGGACGTCGCCGTACGCCTTCCAGGGACTCGGCGAAGCGGGTCTGGAGATCCTGCACGGGGCCGCCCGCGATCTCGGACTGCCGTTCGTCACCGAAGTGGTCACGACCGCGGACGTCGACACGGTCGCCGCCAAGGCCGACATGTTGCAGGTCGGCGCCCGCAACATGCAGAACTTCCAGTTGCTCAAGGAAGTGGGCATGTCCGGCAAGCCCGTCCTGCTCAAGCGGGGGCTCACCGCCACGATCGACGAGTGGATCATGGCGGCCGAATACATCGCCCACACGGGAAACCTGCAGGTCGTGCTGTGTGAGCGAGGCATCCGTACCTACGAACCGGCCACCCGCAATACCCTTGATGTCTCGGCCGTGCCGGTCGCGCAGTCGCTCACCCACCTGCCCGTGATCATCGATCCGTCCCACTCCGGCGGGAAGCGCGAACTGGTGCTGCCCCTGATCAAGGCCGGCATCGCCGTTGGGGCGGATGGCATCATCGTCGATGTCCACCCTCGTCCGGAAACCGCGCTGTGCGACGGACCGCAGGCGCTCATTCCGCAAGACATGGTGCACCTGCGTGAGACGATGCTGCGCTTCTCCACGGCGGTGGACCGCGAATTCGTCACGCTGAGCGACGATCGGCGTACGGGAGCGTGGGGCCGGTCCGCCAGCGCCTGATCGCTCGCGTCACACCGCCAGCGCCGCCGCCAGCGTGTCGGCGGCCTGTCGGGTGCCGTGCTCGTCGACTCCGAGGTTGGTGACCACGCGGAGCAGGTGCTCGCCCATCGCACCGATCAGGACGCCCTTGTCGCGGGCCTGTTCCACGACCTGCCGCGCCGGCAGCGGTCCGGTGTCGACGTAGACCATGTTGGTGTGCACGCCGTCCGGATCGACGGACCCGGGTACGGCCTCCGCCAGCCGGGTGCCGAACAACCGTGCATGGGCGTG
>JBDNIX010000424.1:0-5349 GCA_041688045.1 Nitriliruptoraceae bacterium | reverse complement strand
AGGTCGCGCAGGTCGGCGAGGGCCTGCAGACGCTCCTCGCCGTCGTCGTCGACGCGGTAGGCATCCACCAGCAGGCCTGGGGCGTTCGGATCTTCGGCCAGGCAGAGGTGGGCGGCCTGCATGGCCATGTTGAGCTGACGGTCGTCGTGAGCGGCCCGGGCCAGATCGGCGAGTCCGGGGGCACGGTCGGGACCGGGCTCCTGTTTCTCCAGCGTCTTGAGATCCTTGCGGAGGTCGCGGCTGCGCTGATCGGGGGTCACCGGTTTCCGGGAACTGGCCATGGCGGTACCTCGTGGGGGTCAGGTGGGGTCGCAGATGTCGCCGGCACGGGAGCGCAGCGCCTGGGCGTCCGACACCAGGTCGGGGTCACGCAGCGCGCCAGAACCCGTCTCGCGGGCGCTACGAATACGGTTCGCCAGGCTACGGACGTCGTCCAGAAGGTCGTCGGGGGACTGCATCACGGCCTCCTCGATGGCGTCCTCCGCGATGTCCGGCGAAGCCGACTCGACACCGTTGAGGGCCCGGGTCAAGGACAGGCAGAAGCGGACCTGATCAGACAATCCACCGACACTGCCGACGGCATCCTCGTACCGGTCGCGAACCTGAACGCAACCGCTCAGGCTCACGACGAGCAAGGCGACGAGCAGGATCAGGGACGGACGCGGGTGGCGCATGAACCGGACGCTAACGGGCGCAGCGGGGGATTGCCTAGGGGCGAGGGGACTGAGCCGGTGTCGCCGTAGGGGCGGGGTAGGTCACGAGGGGTTACCGTGGAGCCGCAGATGGGCCCCCGGCGATCCCGGACGTCCCGTCGGACCAGCCGAAGACGACAGCCGGGACGGTGCACCCCGCCCGGTGTGTGGAGGAAGTTTCGATGGCCGAGAAGCGTGAGCAGCAGGAGTTCGCGGAGAACGCGATCATCACCGACGGGCTGGCGTCCCAGTACCCGGACATCAACGAGGTCGAGACGCGCGAATGGCTGGAGTCCTTCGACGCCGTCGTCGAGGCGTCTGGCAAGGGCCGCGGTCGGTACCTGCTGTTGAAGGTGCTGGAGCGTGCACGGCAGAGCAACATCGGCATTCCCGCGTTGACGTCCACGGACTACATCAACACCATCGCGCCGGAGCGTGAGCCCGATTTCCCCGGCGACGAGGACATCGAACGGCGTATCCGTCATCACATCCGGTGGAACGCCGCGGTCATGGTCCACCGCACCAACGTGGAGCGGGGGACCGGGGGCCACATCGGTAGCTACGCCTCCGCCGCCTCGCTCTACGAGGTCGGGTTCAATCACTTCTTCCGTGGCCGCGGGCACCCCGGCGGCGGAGACCACATCTACTTCCAGGGTCATGCCTCGCCCGGCATCTACGCGCGAGCCTTTATCGAGGGGCGGCTGTCGGAGGACCGGCTCGACCGCTTCCGGGCCGAGGTCGAGCCGGGCGGGCTGTCGAGTTATCCGCACCCACGCCTGATGCCCGACTTCTGGGAGTTCCCCACGGTCTCCATGGGGCTTGGCTCGCTCAACGCGATCTACCAGGCGCGGTTCGACCGGTATCTGCACAACCGCAACCTGAAGGACACCTCGGATCAGCGCGTGTGGTTCTTCGGCGGGGACGGGGAAACCGCGGAGCCCGAGACGCTCGGTGCGTTGACGGTCGCCAGCCGCGAGGGGCTCGACAACCTCACGTTCGTGATCAACTGCAATCTTCAGCAGCTGGACGGTCCCGTACGGGGCAACGGCAAGATCGTGCAGGAGCTCGAGGGCATCTTCCGCGGTGCCGGCTGGAATGTCATCAAGGTCCTGTGGGGCCGCCAATGGGATGACCTGCTCGCCCGAGACGTCGACGGCGCCTTGATCGCGCGCATGAACGAGGTCCCCGACGGGCAGATGCAGACCTATCCTGCACGTGGCGCCCAGTTCATTCGTGACGACTTCTTCGGGGCGAACGATCAGCTCAAGAAGCTGATCGAGCCGATGAGCAACGACGACATCGGCAAACTGACCCGTGGCGGTCACGACTACCGCAAGGTCTACGCCGCCTTCCAGGCTGCCGTGGCCACGAACGGCGCACCCACCGTCATCCTGGCGCAGACGGTGAAGGGCTGGACGCTCGGGCCCGACTTCGAGGCGCGCAATGCCGTCCACCAGATGAAGAAGCTGTCATCTGCCGCGCTCAAGACCTTCCGTGACCGCCTGGACCTGGATGTCACCGACGAGGATCTCGAAGGAGACCTGCCGCCGTACGTCCATCCGGGCGAGGAATCGGAGGAGTTCCAGTACCTGCTCGAGCGCCGTCGCGAGCTCGGGGGGTTCGTGCCCGACCGTCGGGTTTCGTTCACGGTGCCCGAGCTGCCGCCGCACGATGCCTTCGCGGAACTGAAAGGGGGTTCCGGCAATCAGGCGGTCGCCACGACGATGGCCCTGGTTCGGGTCTTCAAGGATCTGCGGCGCGTCAAGGGATTCGGTGAACGCATCGTGCCGATCATCCCGGACGAAGCCCGCACGTTCGGGATAGATTCGTGGTTCCCGACCGCCAAGATCTACGACCGACTCGGCCAGAACTACGAGCCGGTCGATCAGGAACTGCTGCTGTCCTACAAGCAAGCGACCGACGGACAGATCATCCACGAGGGCATCACCGAGGCCGGCTCGGTCGGGACCTTCCACGCCGCCGGAACCAGCTATGCCACGCATGGCGTGCCGATGGTGCCGCTGTACATCTTCTACTCGATGTTCGGGTTCCAGCGCACCGCCGACTCCATCTGGTCGGCTGCCGACCAGCGAAGCCGCGGGTTCCTCATCGGGGCGACCGCCGGCGGAACCACTCTCAACGGCGAGGGGCTGCAGCACCAGGACCGTCACTCGCTGCTGATGGCGCAGTCCAACCCGGGTGTCGAGGCCTACGACCCGTCCTTCGCGTACGAGATCGCGGTCCTGGTCGAGCACGGACTCGAACGGATGTATCCGCGCGATGCGGCCGGGGATGAGGACAGTGACGCCGGCGAGGACGTCATCTTCTACCTGACCGTCTACAACGAGCCGGTCATCCAACCCAAGATGCCCGACCATGTCGACGATCAGCAGATCATCGACGGGCTCTATCGCTTCCAAGAAGGTCCGGGCGGTGAACACGGGGCGCACATCCTGTCCTCCGGCACCATCATCAACGAGGCACTGCGGGCGCAGGAACTGCTGGCCGAGGACTGGAACGTGTCGGCGGACGTGTGGTCGGCGCCCGGATGGAACCGGTTGCTTCGAGATGGCGCCGCCGTCGAGTCCTGGAACCGCACCAATCCCGGCGAGGAGGCCCGCGTCCCACTGGTGACCCGCATCCTCGAGGACACCGAAGGCCCGTACGTCGCGGTGTCGGACTGGATGCGGGCGACGACCTTCCAGATTCGGGACTGGATCCCCGGTCCCTTCGCCGCCCTGGGGACTGACGGCTTCGGTCGCTCCGACACCCGCGAAGCTCTGCGCAAGTTCCACCGCATCGATGCGACGTCGATCGCCTATTGCGTGCTTGCCGAACTGGTCAAGCTCGGCAAGGTGGATGCGGATGTTCTGCCGAAGGCAATCGAACGCTACGCCATGGACTTCGACCGGGTGCCGTTCTTCGGACAGCCCGGGACCAATGACGACGTGACGCGCTGAGCTCCGCAGGCTCCGGAGCCGGTGGCATCACGGTCACGGGGTCGAGGTGGCATTTCGCCGGGGCCTGCGCATCGACCCGCCGGCCTCCAGCGGCGTGGTCATGCTGTCGGTCCGGGTGGAGCCGGTGGCGCTGGACGCCAGCGTGGGGGCTTGGTCATCAGCGGCCGTGACGCCTCCTACCGCTCTTCCTTCGAGCCCCACTTTCGGGTCGACCACACCGACCAGGCGTTCGCCGACGCCGTCGGGTACCCCCGGGAGATCCTGGAGAGCGACGCCTGTTCCTGCAGGCGGTCTCCCACGAACTGCGTACCCCGCTGACCTCGGTGTTGGGCTTTGCCGCCACCCTCGAGGACCGCGGCGGCGACATGGGCGCGGAACAGATCCGCGACCTGGCGCATCGCATGCGCGGCCAGGCTGAACGTATCGAGCGGCTGCTCGATGTTCTGTTGGACGCGGAGCGGCTCGCACGCGGGGTGCGCACGCTGTCACACGATGACCATGACCTCGCTGCTGTCGTCGCTGGGATCCTGGCCGAACTGGCGGTCGGAGACGACGGGCGGGGCCCGGTTCGCCGTGAGCTTGCCACGCCACCCTCCGGAATAGGGCTGGATCCGGCTCGGCCACGGTACGACGGCGGTTCCGGGTGCTCGGTACTCCGGCACGTCTGCGGTAGAAGAGAGGCCCCGTCTCCCGGAGTCGCAATCGTGGCCGAGCTCACGTTCTTCTACGGCACGATGAACTGCGGAAAGTCCACCCTGGCTCTGCAGATTCACCACAACGCCGTCACCGCCGGGAAGCACTGTCTGCTGTTCACACGGCACGATCGCGGCGGTGGGACGATCAGCTCGCGGATCGGCCTGGCCAAGGCCGCCACGACCGTGACCGACGATCTGGATCTTCGACGTCACATCTCCCGGGTGATCGCCACCGGCCAGGCCGTGGACACGCTCATCTGTGACGAGGTGCAGTTCTACGCCACCGAACAGATCGAGCAACTCGCTGAGTTGGTCGATGACCTGGAGATCGACGTACAGGCCTTCGGCCTGCTGACCGACTTCACGACGCAGCTGTTCCCCGGCTCGCGACGCCTGCTGGAGTTGGCTGACCGACGCACCGAGTTGCAGGTCGAAGCTCGTTGCTGGTGCGGTGACCGTGGCACCCTCAACGCTCGGACCGTCGGTGGACGAATCCAACGCGAGGGCGAACTGGTGGTCGTCGGTGATGTCGGTGACCACCAGGTGGCCTATGAGGTGCTGTGCCGCCACCACCACCGGCAGGGAATCACCTCAGCCATTGCCGATGGGTCGGCGCCGGCGGGCCGGACGCACCCGGACCGGGTCCTGCAACTCTGACCGATGGCCGGCCACCGTGGGTCACCAGTCTGGCGAGAGAGCGTCAGGCGGCGACACCTCCACGATCAGCGGTCTGCTGGTGATCGTGGCCGTGATCTACCTCGTCATGGTCGGCGGCGTGTTCACCGTCAACGGGTAGAGGCAAGGACCGCTTCCTTCGTGGACGTTCGGGCCCCGCTGGGTACGCTCGTCCGCCCACCCGGACCGAGCGGATGTCGCCGTTGTCCGCTCCACGCTGCCTCCATGGCGGGCCGTCCGCCCGGTGTCGGCGCTGCACGTGAGCGCCGGTCGACGGAGGTGGGTGCTTCTTGCGTTGCTGGCCGGAGGGGCCGGAGCGGTGATCGT
>JBDNIX010000423.1:0-3181 GCA_041688045.1 Nitriliruptoraceae bacterium | reverse complement strand
GGGGTCACCGGACGGGGATGATCCCGACCCCCGCGCCGTGCGGGAACCACCAGAGCGCCGTTGGTCGCCGGTCGCGGGGCTGGACCCGTCACCGCCGAGCCGAACCCGACGGCGTACCGTGCGGGACGCGATCCGCCGCGAGACGGGAACCAGCAGGAGGAACCCGAAGACGTCCGTCAGAAACCCGGGCGTCAACAGCAGCGTTCCCCCGACGATCACCATCGAGCCCTGGGCGACTTCGTCGCCAGGCCACCGCCCGGCCGCCAGGGCCTCACGGAACGCCCGCCAGGCCCGAGCACCTTCCCGCCGCAGCAGCCACGCACCCAGGCTGCTGTCGGCGACCAACAGTCCCACGGTCCACCAGGCACCGATGACCTGGCCCACCTGGATGATCAGCACGATCTCGATCAGGGGGACGAGAATGAACAGGACAACGAGGATGGCTGGCATGCCAGCATCGTACGGCGCGGAGGTGGCGCGTGTCCGGGCCGTCCGTCGGGGGCCCGAGGGCGTGCTCCTCGAGGGTTTCCATGCGCTGAAGCACGCGACGCGATTCGGCGCGACCATCGAGTTCGCGCTGACGCCGGACCGGGCCGCCCTGGACCGGCTGCTCCGTGACCTGGCGCCGGACGTTTCCCTCCCCGAACGGCTCATCGAGGTGGACGCCACCACCTGGCGTTCAGCCACCGACGGCCGCGAGCTGCCCTCTCCCTCCCTGGCCGTGGCCGCCCGGCCCGTGACCACCGCGAAAGACGTGATCGCGGCGCCGGGCCGGGTCGTGGTGCTCGAGCAACCTCGACACCTCGGCAACCTGGGTGCCGTCATCCGGGTGGCCGCTGCCGCGGGAGCAGGCGGCGTCCTGGTGGTCGGCGCGGCTGACCCGTGGCACCCGACCGCGGTTCGAGCCGCCGCCGGGCTGCAGTTCGCGCTGCCCGTCGCCCGCTGCGACGAGCTTCCCCCGACCGGCGACCGCGCCGCCATCGCCCTGGATGCCGACGCGGGCGTGGGCGGTCCCCGCAACGCGGACCCCGGGGGTTTGCTCCTCGCTGGAGGCTGGCCCATTCCGGCTGACGCCGTCGTGCTGTTCGGCACGGAGCGGGCGGGCCTGTCCGACGTCCTGCGCCGCCGGGCGACCCGGACGACAGCGATCCCGATGCGTGCCGGGGTTTCGAGCCTCAACCTCGCGACGGCTGTCGCCGTGGTCCTCTACGCCGACCTCACCGGGAGCCATCCGTGACCCTGCCCGCCGCCGCCCTGGTCCGCGATGTCTCCCCCCGGTTGACCGACGCACTGCTGACCTTCCAGGCACGCACACCCATCGACATCGACCGGGCCCGCGAACAACACGCGGCCTACGTTGCGCTGTTGCGATCCAGGGGCATCGAGGTGGTGGCGCTCCCGCCGCTCCCCGATCACCCCGACGGCGTCTTCGTGGAGGACACCGTCGTGATCGTCGACGATCTGGCGGTCCTAACCCGCCCGGGCGACCCCACCCGGCGTGCGGAACCCCATTCCGCCGCCACGGCCCTCGAGCAGCGCGGGTACGACGTTGTTCGTGTCGACCCGCCCGGGCGGTTGGACGGCGGCGACGTGCTGGCGGTCGGCGACACGTTGTACATCGGCGAGGGAGCGCGTACCGACGCCGCCGGTGTGCGGGCAGTGGCCGCTGCGGTGGGCAGGCGTCGGCGGGTGGTCGGCATGCCCGTGCACGGCGCTCTGCACCTCAAGACCGCCGTCACGGCCCTTCCCGACGGCACCCTGATCGGCCTGCCGGACCACCTCGACATCCCCGCCCTGACCCCGCACCAGGTCGTGGCCGCACCGGAGGCAACCGGCGCCAACGTGCTGGTGCTGGGCGAGACCGTGGTCGTATCCGCCAGCGCGCCGCGAACCGCGGCCCTCGTTGCCGACCGGGGTTTCGAGGTCGTCTCCGTCGAGATCGACGAACTGGAGCAGGCCGAAGCGGGGCTCACGTGTCTGAGCGTGCTCCTACCCCGCTAGCTGCTTGCTGCGGCGTCATGCCGATCGTCGGCTCGCCTGCTGGTCCGCTGTGCCACGAGGACGGTCACCGGCCCGCAGCGACGTACCGGGGTGTATCTCCGCATCCCGCACGAACTCCAGCGCGTCAGTCAGGCGCTCTCTGGTGAGAGGGTCACGCGTCAGGCGCTCGGCGGCCGCCAGCACCGCATCATCACATCGGGCCGTCATCGAGGTCGTCCTCACGAAGGGAACTATGGGATCCGGAACCCCGGCGGAGGTGAACCATTCCGTGGCCACCTGGTGTCCGGGCGCACGCATGTTCGTGGCCCTGTTGCGCTGTTTGCGTGGTCACCTTGTTGCTGTGCGTGACGCTCGGGATCGTCGGCGACGGCCCGAAGGGTCGAACGGCTCTACCTGCGCGGACTCCCGACTGCGCAACTGCGGGGTCACCCGTCCTCGTTCACGCGTCCCCAGCCCGACCAACGGTCAGCAGAAGAACGACGCCGTCGACGGCCTGGACGCGGTGGCGTGACGGCGGGATGACCAGCACCTGGCCGGCCGACAACTCGGTAGCCGCGTCCTCGGCCACGAACCGCGCCCTGCCGCGCAACGCCTGGAGGGACGCCGACGCGGGCGCGTCGTGCTCCGCGAGCTCCTGCCCCGCCGTGATGGCCAGCACGGTTTGGGTGAACGCGCCCTCACCGGCCACCGGCAGCTGCCTGGCGGCGCGGCCCGCCGGCGCATCACCGGCGAGCCGCAGCAGTTCCGTGCCGAGTTCATCGAGGTCGGTCGGTTCCATGACGGGGCTCCCTGATCGGCACGCGGCGACGAGGCACCGCCCACCCAGTCAACCATCCGCGCAGACCCGCCGGCGGCGCAAGCGGCCCCCCGTCGGTCAACCGGCCCGGAACGGTACGATCTGCCTCGATACGTTCCCCCGAGACGTCCCGTCGAGAAGACGCCGCTCGGCAACGCTACGTGGCGGGCGAGGGAGGCAGCGACGATGGCACCCGAGAGCACCGGCAGCTTCCAGGACCCGCCCCGCCTCCGGGACGAATGGGAGGACGATCTGGCGCTGCGTCGCCTGCTCGAACGCACGGTGCCGCGCGACGTCCTCGCCGACATCACCCCGAGCCTGGCGGACATGGGACGGCTCAGTGCGACCGACCTGAAGGTCTGGTCCGACGAGATGGATGCGCGG
>JBDNIX010000422.1:0-3169 GCA_041688045.1 Nitriliruptoraceae bacterium | reverse complement strand
CACAGCGCCGGTCGCACGTCGACCGGGGTGCGGCGCCGTTGGTCCCGCCAGGGTCGGGACCATCGCCGGAATTCCGGTGTCCAAGGCCCGCCGTCGCGCGCGTGGTTCTCGGTCAGACTCCGTACCAGAGGCGCACCGCAGAGGACCTGGAAGAGGTCAGCAGACGGGACGCCGGACCAGAACCCAAACTGCACCACGACGAGCAGATCCCTGGAGGGACATCATGGCAACCAAGACCCCGGACCGCCTCATCGAAGGCCGCGTCGAGGCTCCCGCGATCGAGATGATGGCACGCAGGACCACCGCCTTCACAGTCGTCGCACTGTTCGCGATCATCGTCGGCGCCTTCTCCGCCATCGGCGGCATCTTCGGCATCGGCTACACCTATCAGCAGGCGGCGGTGGAGAACATCACCACCCCGGGGGACGCGGTCTTCGCCGAGGTCCCGGTCCGCGGACCGCTCAGCATGTGGGCACAGTCCGACATCATCACCCAGCACCAGCTCGACCGGACCGAAGGTCTGCGCTACGCCGAGATGCCGCGCGAGATCGAGCAGGTCGACGAGAACGGTGAGGTCGTCCTCGACGAGGCCGGCGAGCCGGTCATGACCGAGAACGTCAACCGCCTGAGCTGGCTCGACGCGACCAGCCTGACCACGGTGCTCGGGATGGGCATCCTGGCCTACGCCTTCGGCGCCTTCGCCCTGGTCGTCGGCCTGACCCTGATGGGTCTCGGCTGGGTCGTGCTCAAGCTCCGCGACGCCGCCGCCGCGACGGCCTGACCGCGACGGCAGCACCCGCACCAGTCTCCTTCGGAGGGCCGGCAACCGCGAGGTTGCCGGCCCTCCGGTATGTGTCGTCCCGGCCGGATCAGCGGTACCGGATGACCTGGACCGAGGCTCCGGCGGCGATCCCGGTGGCCGCTTCCGGGACCACCACGTAACCGTCGGCGAGCGTCAGCAGTGACAGCAGCGCGGACGCACCGATCAGCGGGTCGGCCTGGTCGCCGGTCAGGCGGACCTGGACGACATCCAACCGTCCGGCCGCGGAGGCGATCGGCCGCGACAGCTGCGCCGAGGTGACGGGTTCCGCAGGCGTGGTCGTCCACCCCCCGATCCGGCGGATGAGTGGCAGCCCGACCAACCGGAACACCACCAGCGCCGACAGCGGGTTACCCGGCAGCCCGACGATCGGCACACCCGCACACTCGGCCAGCAGGGTCGGCTTCCCCGGCTTCACGGCCAGGCCATGGCAGAAGATCCCCGGCGGGCCCAGGCCGGCGACGACCCCGGCGGTCTCGTCCCGGGCACCGACCGACGACCCGGCCGAGACCACGATCAGATCGCTGTCGGCCATCGCGGCCCGCAGTCGTGTGTCCAGCGCACCGGCATCGTCAGGGACGATCCCACGCATGTCGGCGACCCCACCGGCTTCCTGGATCAGGCTGCTCAGAGCGCTGGCGGTGGCGTCACGCACCTGGCCCGGTTCGAGCACCGCGGTCCCGGCGGGAACGACCTCGTCTCCGGTCGACAGGACCGCGACACGGGGGCGGCCGTGCACTGCGACCTGCGTCACCCCGGCCGCGGCCAGCGCCCCGAGGTCCTGCGCGCGCAGGCCACGTCCGGCCGGGACGAGCTGAGAATCCACGGCAACATCCTCGTCGAACCGCACGAGTCCCTCGCCCGCAGCCACCGGACGCGTCACCTCGATGGTGCCGGGCATGGTCGCCTGCGTGTGCTCGACCATGACCACCGCATCGGCCCCTGCCGGCAGTGCGCCACCGGTCGGGATCGTCACCGCGGCCCCGGCCGTCACCGGGACGTCCGGGGTCCGTCCCATCCGCACCGATCCAGCCACCTCGAGGTAGCTGGGGAGCCCATCCGACGCGCCGAAGGTGTCGGACGCACGGACCGCGTACCCGTCGACCGTGGACCGGGCGAAGCCGGGGAGCGGCGCGGGCGACGTGACCGGTTCGGCGGGGACCCGGCCCCGCGCCTCGGCCAGACGCACCGATTCGACCGGGGTGCGCCGCGTCGGTTGGAACCCACGCAGGGCCTCGGCGACCGTCAAGGTGGTGAAGAACTCCCGGCCCCGGACCGTCGGCGACGTGGCGTCACGACCCGTAGGTGCGTCAGGCACGTGGTAGCTCCAGCACGCTCATCACCGGGCCGAGCGCGACCTGTCCCAACCCACAGATCGACGTCTTGCGCATCACGTGTTCCAGTTCGACGATCCGGTCCTTGCGCGCGCCATCCAGGTCGCCGTCGCCGTCCAGGACCTCGCGCAGCGATGCGTGCGCTTTGGTGGACCCGACGCGGCACGGGACGCACTTGCCGCACGACTCGTTGCGGAAGAACCGCAGCACGTTGGTGGCGGCCGCCAGCAGGTCCGTGCCGGCGGCGACGGCCACGATGGCCCCCGACCCGAGCATCGTCCCGGCTTCCGCGAGCGAATCGAAGTCCAGCGGCAGGTCCAACCGGTCCGGACCGATGAAGTTCGACGACGCCCCGCCCGGCTGGACCGCACCGAGCGTCGTGCCGTCGCGCATCCCGCCGGCCAGGTCGATCACCTCGCCGACCGGTGTGCCGAGCGGCACGCAGTGGACCCCCGGCGACGCGACGTCCCCGGACACCGCGAAGAACTTCAGTCCCGTGGCCCCGTTGACGCCCTGGTCCAGCCACCAGTCGGCGCCACGCTCGATGATGACCGGTACGTCGGCGAACGTCTCGACGGAGTTCATGAGCGTCGGCTTGCCCCACAGGCCGTACTCGCCCGGGAACGGCGGCTTGTTGCGCGGCTCGCCGCGGTGGCCCTCCAGGCATTCGATCAGCGCGGTCTCCTCACCCAGGATGTAGCCGCCGGGGGAGGTGAAGACCGAGACGTCCAGCCGTCGGCCGCTGCCGAGCACGTCGTCGCCCAGCAGGCCCTCCGCCCGCAGACGGTCGAGCTCCGCACGCACGACGCGTTGCTCCGCGCCGTATTCGTGTCGGATGAACACGATCCCTTCCTGGGCGCCCACGACCGCCATCCCGAGCAGCATCCCTTCGAGCACCAGATGCGGCTGCTCGGCCAGGATCTGGCGGTCCTTGAACGTGCCGGGCTCGGATTCGTCGGCGTTGCAGATCACGTATTTGGTGGCGGCGTCCTGTCCGCGCACGATGTCCCACTTG
>JBDNIX010000076.1:0-5839 GCA_041688045.1 Nitriliruptoraceae bacterium | reverse complement strand
TTCACAGCGTTGGAGGCTCCGGTGAGCAACACGAAGATCCAGACGAAGAAGACCCAGGGGTTGACCTCGAAGGCGATGTCGCCGACCACCGAGATGTTGCGTGGCAGATCGGCGTACGCCGGGCCGACGAAGGCGAACAGTGCGGCGATCAGTGCCTGGCCCAGGAATTTGGTGGTCTTGGTCAGCCCGAGGCTCCGGCGCATGCGGAGTTTGATGAAGTCGTCGGCGAACCCGACGACCGCCATGAGGATGAACGTGCCGAGCACGAGCATGCCCAGTGGCGTCAGGCGGGTCGAACCGAGGTGCGCGACCACGAACGCCAGCACGGCCGCCATCACGATGGCCGTCCCACCCATCGTCGGCGTTCCGGCCTTGGAGTGGTGGCTGGCCGGGCCCTCCTCACGGATGGGCTGTCCGAAACCACGCTCACGGAAATAGCTGATGACCAGGGGCGTGCCGACCAGGGCGGTGAGCAGCGCGACCGCACCCGAAATGAGGATCGCGATCATGTGGGGACCCCTCCGGCCGTCAGCGCGTCCGCCAGTGACTCCAGGCCAGCCACCCGGGACCCCTTGACCAACACCACGTCCCCGTCGCCGAGCCACGCACGGGCAACGTTGGCCGCCGCGGCCGCGTCGGGTACCTGCGTGACGGCGGTCGCTCCCCCCGTGCGGGCTCCGGCCGCGATCCCCGCGGCCTCCCGACCGACGACCACGACGTGATCGACACCCAGGTCTGCGCACGCGCGGCCCACCGTGCGGTGCTCGTCCCCGGCGCTCACCCCGATCTCCGCCATGACCCCAAGGACCGCCAGCGTTCGGCCGGTCCGTTCGATGGCCATCAGCGTGTCCAGGGCAGCCCGGACCGACCGGGGATTGGCGTTGTACGCGTCGTTGATCACCGTCAGTCCCTGGCCGACGCGCACCTCGCCACGCCACGGGCTCACGGACGCCTCAGCGATGGCCGCGGCAGCTGCATCGAGGTCGATGCCCAGGTGCCCGGCGGTGGCCAGGGCCAGCAGCGCGTTCACGACCTGGTGGTGTCCCGCGACCGGCAGTGTCACGGTGATGGTGCCCCAGGGGGTGACGGCGGTGGCTCGGGCGCGCGCCAGCCCGTCGAGCTGTACATCAACGGCGTGCACGTCGGCGCTCGGATCGTCGGTGGCCACGGTGACGACGTTCGGGGCGGCGTCGGCCATGGCCGCGACCCGGGGGTCGGCGACGTTCAACACCGCCGTGCCCTGCGGCCCCAGAGCAGCCACCAATTCGGCCTTCCCCCGCGCCACGGCATCGATGGATCCGAACACCTCGAGGTGGACGGCAGCGACCGAGGTGACGATCGCGACGTCGGGCGCCAACAACGGGGCGAGCTTGGCGATGTCGCCCACATGGCGTGCACCGACCTCGGCGACCAGGACCTGGGAGTCCGCCTCCAGACCCAGCAGCGTCAGGGGCACGCCCAGGTCGTTGTTGAACGACCCGCGGGCGGCGTGAACCTTCCGCTGCGAACCGATCGCCGCCGCGGCCAGGTCCTTCACGGTGGTCTTGCCGACCGAACCGGTCACGGCGACCGACGTCGGTGCGACGCGTCGCCGCACCTCCGCACCCAACGCCGAGATGGCCTGCCACGGGTCCGCGACCTCCACCACGGGCACCCCCGCGTCGGGGACCGCGTGACCAGCCAGGACCGCCACCGCACCGCAGTGGACCGCGGCAGGGATGAAGGCGTGCCCGTCCGCGTGCTCACCGGGAAGCGCCATGAACAGCGCCTCGCCGGTCGGCATGTCCCGCGAATCGGTCGCCACGGCGTCGACCCGTCGCGAACCGTCGCCGGTGACCGCGCCATCGACCGCTGCCGCCACCTCAGCCAGGGTGAGGGGGATCACGCGCCGTCTCCGGGCCGTCGGTCGGCCGCGCCGGTCCCGACGGCCGACGACGCAGCCAGTTCCGCCGCCACGTGCCGATCGTCGAAGGGGATCGTCTCGCCGGCGCGTTGCTGTGTGCGCTCGTGGCCCTTCCCGGCGATCAGCACGATGTCGCGCGGTCCGGCGTTGGCGAGCGCCACCTCGATGGCCGCCCGGCGGTCCGGTTCGACGCGCACGTCGGTCGACGGACCTGCCTGGCGCGCGCCGGCCGCACCGTCGACCAGGGCCTGAATGATCGCCCCGGGATCTTCGGTGCGCGGATTGTCGGAGGTGAAGACGACGAGGTCCGCAGCGGTCGCTGCCGCCCCCATGGGGCCTCGCTTGCCGCGGTCCCGGTCACCGCCGGCCCCGAGCACCAGGACCAGCCGACCGTCGGGGTCCATGACGCCCCGCAACGACGCCAGTGCCTGGGTCACGGCATCGGGTGTGTGTGCGTAGTCGACCAGCACGGTCGCCGGATGGTCCGTGTCCACCCGTTCGAACCGTCCTGGGGCGCCGGCGGCTGCTCCGACCCCGGCGATGGCTGCGTCGATCGGGGCCCCGGCCGTGACGGCCGCGACGATCGCCAATGCGGCGTTGGTGAGGTTGAAGCCTCCGGGCAGCGCGGTGCGGAACGGATGGGAGGTGCCGTCCCAGATCAGCGTCGCATGCCCCCCGTCGACATCCAGGTGTTCGTCGACGACGCGCACGTCCACCACCGGGTCGCGGCCGACGGTCATGACCGGGATCGTCGCCCGGTCGAGCAACCGCTGCGCCCAGGCTCCCTGCAGGTGGAGCACGCCTCGATCGGACAGTTCCGGGGTGAACAGCCGGGCCTTGGCCGCCAGGTAGGCATCCATCGATCCATGCCAGTCGAGGTGGTCCTGCGACAGGTTGGTGAACACCGCCACCTCGAATCGGGTGCCGTCGACCCGTCGGAGGTCGAGCCCGTGCGACGACACCTCCATCGCCACCGCGTCGACGCCACGGTCGTACATGCGGTGCAGCAGTCGCTGCAGGTCGGGGCCTTCCGGGGTGGTGCGGACCCCCGGTTGCGGCTCGCCGTGGATCCTGGCCTCCACGGTGCCGATGGCTCCCGTGCCCCACGCGGACGCACCGAAGGCGGCTTCCAGGAGGTAGGTGATGCTGGTCTTGCCGTTGGTCCCGGTCACCCCGATCACCTTCAGGTGATCGCTCGGCCGCCCATGAACGACGGCGGCTGCGGGACCCGCAGCGACCCGGACCGACGGCACACGAACCTGCGGGACCGGCAGGTCCAGCCAGCGTTCCACGAGCAGCGCCGCGGCACCGGCGGCCACCGCCTGCGGAGCGTGCCGGTGTCCGTCGTCCTTCGCCCCCGGGATGGCACAGAACAGCCAGCCTGGCGCGGCCTGACGGCTGTCGTGCGTCGCGTCGACCAGCTCGACATCCCTGCCGTGCCGTTCCGCGCGTCGAAGACCGCCGGCCACGGCGGACAGGGTCGCGGTCACGATGCTCCTCGAGGTGTTACCGGTGGTGGTCGGGACGTTTCGATGCGCAGGGCACTGCGCGTGGCGATTCGCGTCGGTCGAGGCGGCGCGGCCGGCCGCTCGGAGCGTAACGCTGGCGGCCCGCCCGACCGTGCACCCTGTGCGGCCACCCGGCCGCTCGCGTCACGGCTCGGAAACGTCGGGCGGCGGATTCTCCTCGAGCGCGGCCTCCTCGGCGGCCGCCAGTTCCTCGACGTAGGCGTGTGCCTGGTCCAGTGCCTCGGGCAGAGACGCACCCGATCCGTCCGGAGCAACCCGCCGGGCGATCAGGGCCGCCTCCATCACCTCACGGAAGACGGGCGCCGCGACGACCCCGCCGTAGTAGGTGGGGTTCGGCTCGTCGACCATGACCGCCACCACGACCTGGGGATCGTGGGCGGGGGCGAACCCGGCGAAGGTCGCCACGTACGTATCCGAGTAGCCCCCGTCGGCGGCCGGCTTGCGGGCCGTCCCGGTCTTGCCGGCGACGGTGTAACCGGGGACGGCAGCCAGGGCGCCGGTCCCGTGTTCTCCGGACACGACGCGTTCCAGCAGCCCCTGCACCTGTTGTGCCGTCGTTGGTGACACGACCTGGCGGGGATCACCCCGCCGCACGGGTTCCAGGCGACCATCACTGTCCACGGTCCCTCGAACCACGCGGGGTTGGACGGCCAAGCCGTCGTTGGCCAACGTCGCGTACGAACTGGCGAGTTGCATCAGGGTCACCGCGACGCCGTAGCCGATGGCGATCGTCGGCAGCGAGGTGCTCCACCAGTCGTCGTGCGGCATCAACATGCCGCTGGCCTCGCCCGGGAAGCCGCTACCGGTCACCGAGCCGTAGCCGAATGCGCGGAGGTAGGCATCCAGCCGCTCGTCACCCAACTGCTGGGCAATCTGGATGGTCCCGACATTGCTGGACCGCTCCATGATGTCCCCCACCGACCAGATGTTGGCGTCGTGCGGGGAGGCGTCGCTGAAGACGCTGGAGCCGACCTTGATGCGGTCCGCGACATCCATGGTCGTCGTCGGCGACACCAGGCCTTCTTCGATCGCCGCGGCGACGGTCAGCGCCTTCTGCGTCGACCCGGGCTCGAACATGTCCGTGATCGCCCGGTTGCGCCACGCGTCCTGGTCGTCGGAGACACGGGCATTGGGATCGAACCCCGGGGACGAGGCCATCGCCAGCACGTCGCCGGTCGCCACCTCGAGCACCACGACCGTGGCAGCCGTGGCCGAGAACTCCTCGATCGCCGATGAAGCGGCGAGCTCGGCCGCGTGCTGGACGTCGCGGTCAAGGGTCAGTACCAGGTCGGTGCCGACCGTCGACGGCTGGAGTTCGCGGATCCCCGTCGTGATGTCCAGGCCCCCGGGAGCGCGCTCCAGCAGCAGGGTCCCCGAACTCCCCCGCAGGATGCCGTCGTACTGCGATTCCATGCCTTGCAGGCCATCGCCGTCGATACCGGTGAACCCCACGACCTGGGCCGCCAGGGCGCTACCCGGGTAGACCCGCTTGGGTTCGCGCAGCACCGCGACGCCGGGCAGGTCCATCGCCTGAACCTGTTCCCCGACCTCCCAGTCCAACTGACGGCCCAGATAGACGAAGTGCGTGTCCTGCCCCAGGCGTTCGGCGAGGTCCGCGGCGTCGCGCCCGAGGACCGGCGCCAGCGCAGTGGCCACGTCGGTGGCGTCGGCCGCGGCGGGTACCGGTGTCCCGTCGGGTGTCTCCGTGGCGCGATACGCCCGCGGATCGGCGTAGATGGTCGCCCCTTCGACCGATGTCGCCAGCACGTCGCCGTCGCGGTCATAGATCCGGCCACGGGCGGCCGGCAGCGTGATGGTCCGTTCCCGTTGACGGACGCTGCGGTCCGCGTAGTCGTCGGCGTTCACGACCTGGATGTTGACCAGCTGCGCGAACACCAGGGCGAGCACCAGCCCGTAGACGACCAGCAACCAACGGATGCGCCGCACACCGACCTGCTCGCCGCTGCGTGACAGGATGCGTGGCGTCCGGGAGAACCGGCGGCGGAGCTGCTCGGTCATCTAACGCTCCGCGGACAGCAGCGGCTTCACGGGATCGGACCCGACATCGCCGTGCAGGGCTTGCGCCACGTCACCGTCGGCCGGCAGGTTGCGGTCGAGGACGAGGACCCGGGCCGGGCCGGCGGGTACCAGCCCGAGATCGAGCGCAGCAGTCCGGATACGCCCCGGATCCTCCAGCGACGCCACCTCGGCGACCAGCTGCGAGTACGCGCGCTCGGCCGTGCTGACCTGCGCCTCCAGCGTGCGGGCCTCCACGGAGGCTGCGGCGGCCAGGGCATTCATCGAAACGGCGCCGAACACCGCCGCGCCCACCAGGACGATCACCGCCAACGCGTAGGTCAGGGTGTGACGCGGGCGCGGTTCACGCACGACACGAAGGTCAGGGCGC
>JBDNIX010000421.1:0-3107 GCA_041688045.1 Nitriliruptoraceae bacterium | reverse complement strand
GAACGGCACCCCAGATCTCGGGATGTTCCAACGCCAGCGTGCGGCCCAGGCCCCACAGCACGGCGTGCGCGGGGTTGGCGCGGTCGCCCTCGGCGATGGGTTGGGCGTTGCGGGTCAGCAGGAACAGCTTCGGTGCGACGGCGCGCGTGGCGGCCACCGAGGCGACGGTCCGTCCGGTCTCGAAGATGTCGTGTCCCGTCTCGACGATGTCACAGCCGAGGTCTCCGCGGTCCTCGACTGGAGGCGCATACAGCACGTGGGTCGCTGTGGAGAGGGCGTGCGCAAGAGCCGTCTCGTCGGCCGTCGATGAGAGGGTGCGCACTGCGGCGTTGTCGGTGCCGCCGAGCAATAGGGCCATCTCGGCTCCGACGGCGGCGTCTGCGATCACCAGCCAGCTGTTGTGCTGCGCACTGCGCGAATGGGTTTCGGCCGGCGCCGGCAGCTTCTTGACGGGCCAGGCCAACTCGCAGAACCACGCTGCGGGGACCACGCTGCCAGAGGGCAGCGCACCGGCTTGTTCGTCATCGGCCCGTCGCAGCGGCGGAACCTCAACCCAGTGGCGGGTGTGGTGCCACGGTGTCGAGGGCAGTCCGATGTGCGGCTCGGCGTGGTGCTCGCTCTGCGGCGGGCGGGAAGTGTGAGTGGCGTTCAGATTGGCGTGGAACGTGACCGTATCGTCGGTGTCGCGCGCTAACGTGCCGACGGTCAAATGACAAGAGTCCCCCGCCAGCGTGGCCAAAGTGTTGCTGATCGACTGCCCCAGCATGGAGTGCGGACTGATCTCGACGAAAATGCCGTGGGTTTCGGCCGCGGAGGTGATGGCCTGGATGAACCGGACCGGCTGGCGCACGTTGGCCACCCAGTAGTCGGCGTCCAGCGTGGGCTCCGACCCCCCGTCAGCGGAGGGGTCGGTGACCGTGGACAGAAACGGGATGTTCGGCGCCCGGGGCGTCAGATCCTTCAGTGCGTCGCGCAAATCCTCAAGCACGGGGTCCATCAGGGCGGTGTGGGAGGCGACCTCCATATTGACCCGGCGGGCGAACCTCTCCCGGGCCGTGACCGCGGCGATGATGGCGTCGATCTGGTCGGGTAGGCCCGCGACCACGGTTTGGCGCGGTGACAGGTAGCCGGCGATCTCGACGCTGGGATAGTCGGTGATTACTTCCTTAGCGGCATCGGCATCGAGTTCGACGAGCGCGACGGCGCCTTGTCCGGCCAGGCGGGACATCATGGTGGAGCGTTGGGCGATGACCCGCAGTCCGTCGGACAGGGTCAGGGCGCCGGCGACGACGGCTGCGGTGACTTCGCCCATGGAGTGGCCGATGACTGCGTCGGGGTGCACGCCGTAGGAGCGCCACAGCTCGGTCAGGGCCAGTTGTAGGCCCATCAATACCGGTTGGACCTGGGCGTCGCCGCTGATCTGTTGGCCGTTGGCGATGATGTCGTAGAGCGAGAAGCCGACCTGTTCGACGAACACCGGTTCGATCTCGGCCAGCGCGGCGACGAACGCGGACTCGTCGGCCAGCAACCGGCGGGCCATACCGGCCCACTGCGAACCCTGCCCCGAATACACGAACACGATGCCCCGTTTGCAGGCCGTGGTGTGGGCTGCAACGACGGCGGGTGCGGATTGGCCGTCGGCGAGGGCTTGTAGTCCGGCGATGGCCTGTGACTTGTCGCGGGCGGCGACGGTGGCGAACTTGGGGTGCTGGGAGCGGTGGTGGTTCAGCGTGTGGGCCACTTCAGAGAGGGCAACCTGGGCGCCCTCGGTGCTCATCATCCAGTCGGCGAGCATGCCGGCCTGGGAGGCGATGCGTTCGGTTGTTTTGCCCGACACCACCAGCGTGGTCACTGCCGGCTCGCTCTGTTCGTCAGGCCGAGGCGCCATCACCGGTGCCTGTTCGATCACCACGTGGGCGTTGGTGCCGCCGAACCCGAACGAGGAGATCCCGGCCCGGCGGGGCCGCCCGGCCGGAGTCCAGTCGGTGAGTTCGTCGATGACTTTCAACCGCAGCTTGTCGAACGGGATGTGCGGGTTGGGGTTCTGGTAGCCCAGGTTGGCCGGGATTTCGTTGTGCTGCAATGCCAGCACGGCTTTGGTGAACCCCGCGATACCGGCCGCGGCTTCGAGGTGTCCGAGGTTGGATTTGACCGCACCGATCAGCAGCGGGGTGTCGGCGGGGCGGCCGCGGCCCAACACGGTGCCCAGCGCCCGCGCTTCGATCGGATCACCCAGCAGGGTTCCGGTGCCGTGGGTTTCGACGTAGTCGACTTCGCGGGGATCCACTCCTGCTGTCGAGTACGCCGTGCGCAGCACCGCCATTTGCGCCGATGGGTTCGGTGCCATCAGGCCGTTGGAACGGCCGTCCTGGTTGACTGCGGAACCGCGAATCACCGCGAGCACACGGTCACCGTCGCGTTGGGCGTCGGAGAGCCGCTTGAGGACAGTCACTCCACAGCCCTCACCACGCACGAAGCCGTCGGCCGAAGCATCGAAGCTATGACACTGACCCGTCTTCGACAGCGCCTCAAGTTGGTCGAAGCTGCGCGTTACCGCGGGTGACAGGAGCAGGTTCACCCCGGCGGCCAGCGCAAGATTGGAATCACCCGAGCGCAGGCTCTGGCACGCCAGGTGGATCGTTACCAACGACGACGAACATGCCGTGTCGATCGTCACCGACGGACCACGCAGATCGAAGTAGTAGGACACCCGGTTGGCGATGATGCTCAACGCGCCACCGGTGCCGGACCAGGCGTCGACGTCGCCGAGGTCGACTGTCGAGAGGTACCCGTACTCGCCCAGGCAGGCGCCGGCGAACACGCCGGTCTGGGAATGCCGCAGGGTGTGCGTCTGGATCCCGGCGTTCTCCAGCGCCTCTTGGGTGACTTCCAGCAGCAGGCGCTGCTGCGGGTCCATCTTGTCGGCCTCACTGGGTGAGATCTCGAAGAACTCGGCGTCGAAGGCGTCGATATCGCGCAGGAACGAACCCCACCGCGTGGTACCCGCCAGCGCTGCGGCAGCCTCTGGGGAATCCACCTGGGAGGACTGCCAACGGTCAACGGGGACCTCGCGCACCGCGGAGCGGCCCTCCGACAGGAACTGCCAG
>JBDNIX010000420.1:0-5493 GCA_041688045.1 Nitriliruptoraceae bacterium | reverse complement strand
GTCGCCCACCCGGCGCGGCCCGGTGGTCGCGCACCCCCAACACCACCCGTTCGCGCCCGAACACCTCCATCCATCGGCGCACCTCCTCCTCGGCGGCGTCGAGGTGGCCGCGCGCCACCAGCCGCCCCACCGGCGCATCCACGCCCAGCACCGCGACGACCCCGTCGGACGCCGCGGCCGTCCCCAGTGCCTCGACGTCGAGGTGGGGGTCAGAACGCGTGGCGGCGTGCGCGGCGGTGACCGTGCGGCACAGGTCCGCGTACCCGGCCTGGGTCGCCGCGAGGAAGCGCACCCTCGGTGCGTCGTCCTCCAACCATGCGGCGCCGGCGCCGGGGCGTGCCCGACGGGGGTCGGAGGCGGCCCCTGTCTCCGGATTCCGTGTCGCCGCGGTCCCTGACCCAGTGTTCCCTGACGTGGCAGCTCTCGGCGTCACCGTGTGACGCGGATAGCTGCCACGTCCCCCTGACACCGGCGATGACACCGGCGATGGGCGGACGCGTCCGGCACGGGTCAGTTCCCAACCGGGCCGGTCGGCGTCGGGGACCAACGCCAGATCCGTCCCGAACACCGGGGTGACCCCTTCCTTCTCGCAGGCCTGCGAGAACCGCACCGCCCCGTACAACCCGTCGCGATCGGTCAACGCGACGTGGGTCATACCGGCCGCCGCTGCGGCCGCCGCCAACTCCCGTGGCCGGATCGCGCCGTCGCGCAGGGAGTACGACGATCGCACCGCGAGGTGGGCGAAAGGTGGGGTGTCGCTGGCCGCCGGACGCGCCTTCGTCGCAAGGTGGAGCGCCTCCGCGGCCTCGGCCGCGCGGCGCACCTCGAGGCTCTGTTCCTCGACGCTGTCGCAAGGGACGTCGCGATTTCCCGGGCCTGACGCGTCGCCGGGTGACGGCCCTTGCCGGGAGACTGCCACGTGCACTCCATCATCCGTCGCGGCCCGTCGTCAGCGCGCTGGCCGAGACACGCTGGCCGGGATGCCGGCCGCCGCGCTCGACGACGCCAAATCAGACGCCGAATCAGACACCAAGCCTGGCGAACGTATGTTCGGATCAGGAATGTACGAGACGGGTGGGACGCCACGCCACTTCCGGGCGCGGACCGCGCCCCTCGGCGCGCCAACAATCAGGAACGCGACCCCGTGGACCAGGGCCCCGGCTCGGCGGATCCCGTCAGGTAGCCCGACGATGCCCGGTAGGCCCTGGCGATCCGCTCGGCGACGATGGACGTGTCGCGGTACCGGAACTGCGACCGGTCGGGGAAGGCCATCTCCGGGCCGGCTCCCGTCGGCAGGACATGGACCTCGACGTCGTCCGGAACGCCGTTCATCACCTCGATGAACCGGTGGCGGCGGGCGATCTCGAACGCGACCAACCCCACCTCCCAGGGCCTCGTTGGAACCGCCAGGGGCTGCTCCACCCGCCCGACCTGCAGCACGTAGATCAGACGGGCGCCCAACGCGATGGCGCGGTCGACCGGGATCGAGTCCACCAGTCCCCCGTCCAGGTAGTGCTCCCCGTCGATCTCCACCGGCGGCAACAACCCGGGTACGGCGGTGGACGCGAGCAACGCCGGGATCAGCGGCCCGGACGTGAACCACCGGGACGCTGCGGTTTCGATGCAGGCCGCGACGCACTGGAACGGCAGCGCCAAGGCCTCGAACCGACGGACCTCGAGGTGGGTGAGCAGCATCCTGCGCAGACGATGATTGCCGTGCAGGTGCGTGCCGGAGCGCGCGAAGATGCTGGCACGTTCCAACAGGGAGGCCTCGAACGGACTGTCCGTGCTCAGGCCAGTCCAGAGTGCGTGCAGACGATCGACCGCGACGTCCGGATCAGCCGCCAGCACCGCACCGTTCAGGGCTCCGACCGATGTTCCGACGACCACGTCCGGACGGATGCCATGGTCCTGCAACGCCCGCAGCATCCCGACCTCGGCGGCTCCGTGGACTCCGCCACCCCCGAGCACGAAGGCGACCCGCGCGTCGGCCGCCGCTCTCCGGTTCACGTCGTGGCGCCCGAGCGGGCCACCTCGATGCTGCCACGTCCGGCGCGCTTCGCCCGGTACAGCGCCCGGTCGGACTGCTCGATGAGAACCTCGGGCCGCTCGGGAACCGCCGAGGTCGTCACCACCGACCCGCCGACCGTGACGCCGATCGCCACCGTGTGATCGTCGAGCGTGAACGGCTCGGCGACGGCGGCGACCAACCGGCGCGCGACACCCTCCACGTCTTCGAGGTCGGCGTGCAGGGCGTGCGACACGATCACGAACTCGTCACCGCCCCACCGTGCGATCGTGTCCTCCGGACGAAGGCAGCCCCGCAGGCGTTCGGCCACGGCGATCAGCAGGGCATCGCCGACCGCATGACCGTGGGTGTCGTTGACCTGCTTGAAGTGATCCAGGTCGAGGCTCAGGTCGGCCAGGCAGCCACCACGCTTCTGTACGGCGGCCGCATGCTCCAGTCGGTCGGCGAGCAAGAGGCGGTTGGGCAGACCCGTGAGTGGGTCGTGCATGGCCTGGTGCACGAGGCCGAGCTGCACCTGCTTGCGCACGGAGATGTCCTCGACCTGCTTGACGAAGTGGAGGGGTTCGCCGTGCGGATCCTTGACCAGCGATGCCCACAACTCGACCCACACGTCATGCCCGTCGCGGTGCAGATACCGCTTCTCCATGCGGTAGCTGGCCCGAACACCCGCCTCGACCTTGGCCAGTTCCTCGCGCTCCCCGACACGGTCGTCGGGGTGTGTGAGATCCTCGATGGAGAGCTGCACCAGCTCATGATCATCGCGTCCGACCAGGTCGCACAGCGCCGGGTTGACCTGCAGGAACCGGCCGTCGAGGCCGACGAGGGCCATCCCCACGGGCGCGCTGACGAAGGCGAGCCGGAACCGCTGCTCGACCTCCGCGAGCTTCGTTGCCTGGTAGCGCATCTCCAACAGCGACATGGCCTGGTCCGCCAGCAACTGCAGCATGTCGACCTGATGCGGCGAGAGGTCGTGCACGGTCTCGTCGAACACACACAGAGATCCAAGGACGTAGCCATCTCGAGTCGTCAGTTGGGCGCCCGCATAGGTGCGCAGCGCACCCCACTCCCCGGTCGCGAAGCCCCGGTCGGCGAAACGGGGATCCTCGCGGGCGTCCCGTACCACCACCGGGCGCGGCACACTGATCGTGACGTCGCAGAAGCTGGCACTCCGAGGCGCGTCGGCGGGATCGGTTCCGAACGCCGTGATCTGCCATTGACGGTCGGCGCCGATCAGATTGATGGCGCCCTGCGGGATGTCGCAGATCGCCGTCGCGAGCCGCACCAGCGCGGTCAGGGCCGGATCCACCTCGCGTTCGATCAGGAGGTAGCGATCGAGCGCGGCCAATCGGCGTTGCTCGAGAGCCTCCGTCGACCCGGCATCCGCGCCGGGGACATGGGTCGGGGTGGTTCGGTCGGTCGTTTGGGTCGACTCGGGTTGGGACGAGGCCATCTCCACGCTTTCTGTCCACAGCGGCCATCGGCGCTTCCCGACCGCCCTTCTGCTTCAGACCCCCGTACCCGCACGCTACCGATTCATACCCGAGAGGCAGGGACGTCGAGGTAGCACGAGGCACACGCCGGTGTGCGTGCCGACAACGCCGCGTGGCGAGGCGGCACGGGCCGGACGCGCTGACGGGATAGGCCGGACGCGCCGACGGGCTGGGCCGGGACGCGAGGCGGCACGGGCCGGACGCGCTGACGGGATAGGCCGGACGCGCCGACGGGATGGGTCCGTGCGTGCGCGGGACGCATCAAAGGTGCGGAGAATGGCGTTTTGCACAGAGAAATCCTGATCCTGCTTGGATGCATTGAGATACCGCGATATTCTCGTACGTATGATCGGAACACAACCCGCCCCCGCACCCACCCAGTCACCGGATCACCCGGCCCGGGTCAGGCACCGCTGGTCCTCGGGCACCCCATACGGCGGGGCCCGTACCTGGTTGCCGTACGGCCCGGCGCTGAGCTCCGAAGACCGCGCGGACTATGCCCGCGCAGACGACAACGCCCACGGCCGCGGGGACGGCAACGGGGGGAACGGCAACCGATCCGATACTCCGGGCCCGAGCCAGGATCAACGCCAGCGCGCCGGTTCCGCACACGCGGGTCCGGCGGACGACACCGGCCCGCTCGGGTCTGCGCGCAACGGGCTCGGTGACGTGGCTACGACGCTGCGGGCGATCGGACGACTGCTTCCGTCACGGGAGGACTCCCGCGACCTCGACCTCGATGCTCTCGATGACTGCATCGCCGCGCTGAAGCGGGTGGAGGGTGCCGCGGCCGCGGTGAAGGCCAAGCTCGTGTCCTGCGCGGCGGGTGCCAAGGCCCACGATGCCGCCGGGATGACCGGAACGGACGCCTATCTACGTGATCGGATGGGGCTCTCGGCACGCGAAGCCAAGAAGCAAGCGGAACTGGCGCGCGGCCTGGACGGCATGGACGGGGCCGCGGACGCGCTGGCGGACGGGCGCCTGGGGCCGGAGCAGGCCGCGGCTCTGGGCCGGGCGGCGCGCAAAGGACAGCTTGGAACGCCGGATCAGGTCGAGCAGCAGCTCCTGGACGACGCCACCTCGTCGTCGCCGGAGCAGCTGCAGGAAAAGATCCGTCGGGCGGAGCAGAATGCCAACGACGACGCCCTACGTCGGGGAGAGAACCGCGCGCACGCGCAACGCCGCGCCTCGTGCACCCGCCGCCCCGACGGCATGTGGCAGCTGCACGCCCTGCTCGATCCCGTCAACGGCGAGCAGGTGGCGACCGCGATGCGCGCCTACACCACCCCGGACCCGACAGGGACGCCGATCAGCGAGCGGCGGTCCCCGCAGCAGCGCGCGGCCGACGGCCTCACCGACATGGCCGCCGCAGCGTTGGCCGCTGGTGGGCCCGTCGCCGGTGGGGTCCGGCCGCACGTCTCGATCATCCTGCGCCCAGAGGACGACCAGTCCGGTGGCGAGCACACCGAAGGCTGTGCCGATCCGGCGGACGATGGGCACGACAACGCGGGCGGCGACCGGCACGACAGCGACCGGCCGGACGACGACCGGCACGACAGCGACCGGCATGAGGGCGGACCCGGCCCCTCAGCCTCCCGACGGCCTCGGCAGCCCGCCACGACCGGTCGCGGTGCCACGATCTCCCCGGAAGCCACGGCCCGACTGCTGTGCGACGCCCGCGTGACCCGGATCGTGATGAACGCCGCGTCGCAGGTCCTGGACGTCGGCCGAGCGACACGGACCTGGTCCACCGCGCAGCGAACCGCCATCACCGCGCGCGACCATCACTGCCGCGGACCGGGATGTGATCGCCCACCGGACTGGTGTCATATCCATCACATCCGCTGGTGGTCCAAGGGTGGACGAACCGATCTGGACAATGGCATTCTGCTCTGCACGCGACATCACCGGATGGTTCACGAAGGCAACTGGACGATTCGGCTCAATCCGGCCACGGCCGAGGCGACGTTCACC
>JBDNIX010000419.1:0-3397 GCA_041688045.1 Nitriliruptoraceae bacterium | reverse complement strand
GTCGCTTTGAGTACCGCCGGGATTTTCCTTACTATCCCCTCCCTGGCCCTTTTCGCCCTCTTCATCCCGCTCGTCGGGATCGGGAACCCTCCGGCGATGATGGCGCTCTTCCTCTACGCGATCCTGCCGATCCTCCGGAACACCGTGACGGGCCTGGCGGACGTCGATCCCGCCGTGGTCGAGTCAGCGAAGGGGATGGGGATGGGTACCGGTCGACAGCTCCTGCAGGTGAAGCTTCCGCTCGCCTGGCCCGTCATCATGGCCGGCGTCCGGGTATCGAGCCTGCTGGTCGTCGGCATCGCCGCGATCGCTGTGCTTGTCGGCGGCAACGGGCTCGGCTCATTCATCGCGGGTGCCCTGACCCGGCTTGGCCTGCCGGGGAGCGTAGAGTCGCTCTGGGTAGGTGTGATCTTCACGGTCCTGCTCGGACTGATACTCGACACGGTGTTCGCCTTCGTGCAGCGCCTGACTACCTCATCCGGCCTGCGGAACTGAAGGAGAGACCTATGGACGCCACCTCGATGATCCACCTCGATCGTGTCACGAAGATTTACCCCGGCACGGACACCCCTGCCGTCGAAGAGCTCACCCTGGACGTGCATAAGGGCGAGATCCTTGTCCTCGTCGGTCCGTCCGGATGCGGCAAGAGCACCACCCTTCGACTCATCAACCGGATGATTGAGCCCTCTGGCGGGACCATCCTTTTCGACGGCGAGGACGTCACGAACGTCAACCCTGACCATCTTCGTCGCCGCATCGGCTATGTGATCCAGCAGATCGGGCTGTTCCCCCACCACACCATCGCGGAGAACATCGCCACGGTGCCCAGGATGCTTGGCTGGGACAAGAAGCGGATCAGTTCTCGCGTCGACGAGCTGCGCGACGTGATGGGCCTGGAATCTTCCGAGTACCGCGACCGCTACCCCAGGGAGCTGTCTGGCGGGCAGGCTCAGCGGGTTGGGGTGGCACGGGCCCTTGGCGCGGACCCGGACGTGATGCTGATGGACGAGCCGTTCGGCGCTATTGACACGATCACCCGCGACCGCCTGCAGAACGAGTTCTTGCGGGTTCAGGCGGTGCTTGGTAAGACGATCGTCTTTGTCACCCATGACATCGACGAGGCCATCAAGATGGGCGACCGGATCGCCATCCTGGGCGAGCGCAGCGCAGTCCGCCAGATCGATACCCCCGAACGGATCCTGGCCCTACCAGCCGATGAATTCGTTGACGACTTCATTGGGTCGGGTTCTACGCTCAAGGGTCTGCACTTCGAGCGGGTGAGCGGCCTCGACCTCGAGTCGTACCCGTCGATGACGCTCGATGAGCCGGTCGAGGCGGGCCTTGCGACGCTGCGGGCCTCTGGCCGTGAGTGGCTGCTGCTGCTGGACGGTGAGCGACGACCGGCCCGGTGGCTGCGGGTCGGGGACCTGAGCCGAGGCGATATGGGCCGTGACCTCCTCTCGCGCGGACAGCAGGTCCGCAGCCGGGTCGAGGAGAACGCGACCCTGCACGACACCTTGGAGGAGATGCTGAAGTCCTCCACCGGGCGTGCCTGCGTGGTCGATGCCAAGGGTAGGTTCGTCGGCGCCGTGGAGATCGACCACCTCACCGAGGTCATCCGCCGGCTCCGCGTTGAGGCCCAGGAGCATTATGATGGGCTGGAGGCCTCCTCGTGAGCGACCGCAAGGAGGTTGACGGGCCGCGCAAGCCGGTGCGGCTCGATCGCTCCTTCTCGACGGATGATGACGTCGCTGATCTCGCGGTCGCCGCGGCCAGCACCCGTCCGTCTCGGAGCTTCCCGTTCGGCCTGGCCCTGGCCCCGCTTGGTATCCTCGCCCTGGTGTCGGTGTTGTGGCTCTACTACCGCGGCCTGGGCCTGGACTCGGGGGAAAACTTCCAGCAGGCCAGCGCGCTCGACTGGACCGTGAAGCTTTGGCCGCAGACGGTCGAACAGGTCACCATCGCGTTCTGGTCGACGGTCATCGTCGTGCTGATCGCCGTCCCGGTAGGTATCTTGCTCACCCGACCGGCGCTGCGCCGCTACGGCCCCACCGTACTGAGCATCGCCAACGCCGGGCAGGCGTTGCCCGCCTACGGGCTGCTCGTCATCTTCCTCGTGGTGCTCGGCCAGGGCCTGACCACGGTCATCTGGGCGCTCGTGCTGTTCGCGCTCCTGCCGGTGCTGCGCAACACGATGGTGGGGCTGGACGGTGTCGACAAGCCGACGATCGAGGCCGGTCGTGGGATGGGCATGACCAAGTTGCGGGCCCTCCTGCGGATCGAGTTGCCGCTGGCCGTCCCCGTCATCATCGCCGGCGTGCGCACTGCCATGATCATCAACATCGGGATGGCGACACTGGCAGTCCTGATTGGCGGCGGAGGCCTCGGCATCACCATCTACTCCGGCCTGAAACTCCAGCAGGACCCGGTGCTCCTCGTCGGAGCCGGCCTGGTCGCGATCATCGCGCTCAGCTTCGACTGGCTCGGCGCCGTTGCCGAGCGGTACCTGAGGCCGCGCGGGATCTAGGGGCGCGGCGCGGCCCTCGCACCACCAGAGCTCGCACACGAAACTGGGCCCCCACCTTCGACAGGTGGGGGCCCAGTGTGTTCGTGGTGGGTGGGCCTACAACAAGCCGATTTCCTTGAGGTAATCGGCAGCCACGTCCTCGGCCTTTCCGCCGTCAATGTCGACCTTGGCGTTAAGGTCAGCCATCTTCGCCGCGTCAAGCGGCGCGAAGATCTCGTCCGCAAGACGCGTGTAGAGGTCTGCGTTCTCCTGGTAGAGGGCGTCGTTCCAGGTGTAGGAGGCGTTGTAAAGGATGAAGACACCCGGGTCATCCACGAGAGTGAGGTTCAGCGCCGTGATGCGACCGTCGGTCGTGTAGACCTCGCCGAACTGGCAGGCGCCGTTCGCGGTCTCCGTGTAGATCAGGCCGGTATCCAAGATCTGGATCTGGTCCTGCGGAACCGTGTACCCGGTCGCGTCACTGAAGAGGATCAGCCCGTCGGGTCGATCAGGGAACTCCGTCTCCAGGCAGAGCGTGGCATCGGTGTTCGCCTCGAGGTAGTCCGCCATCGACTGCAGGTCGAACTCGCCCTCGGTCTCCGCCAGGTCACCATTGGCCGCGAAGCCGTAGGTGTCGTTGAACGGCGAGCGCCCGACCCACTGGATCTGGTTCTCCGCCAGGTCCATCTCGGCGACGTCGTCATAAAGGGCCTCGGGGTCCTGGCCCGGGGCCTGCTGGCCGAGGTGGACGGTCCAGCCGGTGCCGTTGTAGTCGGGGTAGACGTCGATCTCCCCGGCAAGCAGCGCCTCCCGGTTCACGGACGTGCCACCGAGGTCCGTCTGGTCGGTGACGTCAGCGCCCTCGGCCGTCAAGGCCTGGGCGAGTATCTG